>CAXBLS010000028.1:0-30478 GCA_963976585.1 uncultured Kordiimonadaceae bacterium | reverse complement strand
AAACGTTGAAACACGGCCTTCATGAACCGCCGGATGATCGCCGCCAATAAGCATGTCCTGGACCAGCTTATTAAATTCCGGATTACCCGCCGGTGAAAGATAGGTTTTGGTTTCCTGATTACTCACCAGAAATTGTTCCGCTTTTTTAACACTATTCAGAATTGCCGTATGTCCGTTGGCATCCTTATACACGCCAACCCCCAAGTCCACTTTGTTGGGGTCCGTTGATTCTTTATACATTTTGGAAACGAGAAGAATTGGATCATCGCCCATTTCGGATAAACCACTAAATAACATATATACTTTTCCTTTTATTTTTCAGAAATGGCCAGATTTACACCCAGGCCCATTAAGGTTGAGCCAGAAACCCAGCGCATTATTTTTTGTGACCGTTCTGACTTCCTAAGACCGCCAATGACAACCGATGTCAAAAAGATTACCGCAATGTCCACAATCGAAAATAGAATATTGTTGATCGTACCCAGAATAATAAACTGCAGCCATAACGGATAGGCCGCAGATGGATCAACGAATTGGGGCAGAAAGGCGATATAGAAGATGATCACTTTCGGATTTAGGATCTCCACCATCATGCTGTCAAAGAACACCTTTTTGCTCAGACTGCTTTTTACATGGGGAAGTTCACCAGCATCGAGCTTACCGCGGATCATATTGATCCCAAGCCACACCAGATAAAGTGCGCCGCATATTTTTAGCGCCGTGTAAGCAAGTGGTGCGTGGGTAAATACAGCAGAAAGCCCCGCCGCCGCGGCCGCGATATGAACGAAGCCGCCAATATGAATTCCTAGTGCAGCAAATGCACCGCCGCGCTTTCCCTTGCTCATGGTTTGGGCCGCTGTATATAAAATAGCCGGCCCGGGAATAAAGGCAAATATAATTGCCGCTATAGCAAAAGGTAAAAGTTGTTCAATTGACGGCATTGAGCTTGTCCTGGTTCGTTAGTTAATCCCGCACCTTACAACGTTAAAATGCAACGCTCAACCAACATAATGAGGCAAATGTCATAATTGATTAAAAAATGGCCCTTGATGTCTCAATTTTTTTGACTATTCTTGGCAATGCATCTGAATCAATAGAAAAAGGATGATGTTTTATGATTTTAAGATCCTATAGCCGGTAATTTGACGCCAATGTGCGTTTAACTATATCCGGAAATCAAAACCAAAGTTCCAACCCGAACTTTTGAAGCATTGTGCCTGCTATAAATGGGCGCAACATTACCGATATTCTTATAGGTTTAAAACAATGTCACTAGATATAAAATTACTATCCAAGATGGGCTGGGAGCCCTTTTTCCAACAACAACTCAGTGCCCAGGAATGGGAACAAACAACACCGTGCCGCGTTACCGCCGTACACCGTGGGCAACTCATTTTAACATCAGCAGACAGAGAAATCATTTTACCGCTCACAGGAAAAATTCTTACCGATGACAATCTTTTACAATCAACCGTCGGCGACTGGCTACTACTTGAAAAAGAGAGCGAAAAATTCGTCCGTCAACTGGAACGCAAAAGTCTTTTCAAAAGAAAGGCTGCCGGCACAGCCAACCGACATCAACTTGTTGCGGCAAATATAAACACGCTTTTTTTAGTAACATCCTGTAACGAAGACTTTAATATATCGCGATTAGAGCGTTATCTTGCCCTTGCCTATGACGCAAAGGTTGAGCCCGTTATTATCCTGACTAAAATCGACCTCGCCGAGGACGTCAATAAATTTGTCGATCAGGTTAGGGCGCTCGATGACTTGCTAATGGTCGAGCCGGTCAATGCTCTTGAACCAAAAACGCTGATATCTTTGAAGGCTTGGTGCAAAGCAGGACAAACCATCGCGCTTATGGGCTCTTCCGGTGTTGGCAAATCCACGATCGCCAATGGTCTTGGTAGTGTTATCCAAAAAACGAGCAAAATCCGCGAGAGTGATGCCAAAGGCAAACACACGACCACACACCGCTCGCTACTTCCCCTAAAGGACGGTGCCATACTGCTTGATACGCCGGGTATGCGCGAGCTTCAAATCACCGACTGTGAGGTCGGTGTTGCAACCGTATTTGCAGATATTGAAACGCTATCTGCTAATTGTCGCTTCAATAACTGCAGGCATGATAACGAACCGGGCTGCGCGGTTCGCGTAGCGATTGACGCAGGTGACCTTGAACCCAGAAGATTGGCGAGTTACGGCAAACTGATGGCCGAGCAGGCCCGAAATGCTGCAACGCTCGCCGAAAAAAGACAAAAAGATAAAGAGCTTAGTAAGTTTTATAGCAGGACCATTAAGCAGTCTCATAAACTCAAAGGCATGACCTAAGTTCAGCTAAAGAGATGCGGCCCTTTCAATATGAAAGAGCCGCATCTCAAAACATTTTTTAGACCTATTCGGCCGGCTGTTCCGCAGGCACCGCTTCGGCTACTTTGACGAAGCGACTGGTAATCACACCGGCCGTCATGGAACCGTTCACGTTAAGCGCCGTACGCGCCATATCAATTAGCGGTTCAATAGAAATCAGCAGCGCGACGATTTCAATAGGCAGTCCCATCGCCGGCAGCACGATCATTGCGGCAAACGTAGCGCCGCCACCAACGCCCGCGACACCAAATGAGCTGATCGTGACAATACCCACAAGCATAGCCAGGAATTGAAAATCAACCGTAACGCCAACAGTGGGCGCGACCATTAAGGCAAGCATTGTTGGATAAATCCCCGCGCAGCCATTTTGGCCAATCGTTGCGCCAAAAGACGCGGCAATATTTGCGATGGCCTTTGGCACACCCAATTTTTCAGTTTGCGCTTCCACATTAAGCGGGATACACGCCGCAGAACTTCTTGATGTGAACGCGAAGGTTAGAACCGGAAACACACCGCTGAAGAAGCGTTTCGGGCTAAAGCCGGTTAAACTGAGAAGTCCGCCGTGGATAAAGAACATGATGGCGATAGCGACATATGAGGCAACAATAAATTTACCCAGATTAAGAATATCGGCAAGACTCGAGCTCGCCACCACCCTGACCATTAACGCCATCACACCATAAGGCGTGAAAGACATAATCATTTGAACCAGTTTCATGACGATGGCTTGAATGACGTCAACACCTTTTGAAAAGGCTGCTTTATGCTCAGGATGTTCTTTCATGGCCTTAAGCGCTGCGATACCAAATAGAATTGAAAAGACCACAACCGATATGATTGACATCGGCCCCGCACCACCCGATAAACTTGAAAACACGTTTCTGGGAATAAAGGAGACGAGCATAGACGCCACGCTCAAATTCTCAACACGTCCCTGCCTGCCTTCGATTGAGATCAGACGTGCCGCTTCGCGGTCACCACTAACCATACCTTCAGCACTCAAGTTGAATATATCTGTAACCCCAATGGCAACAATAGCTGAAATCATTGTCGTAAACACAAGCACGGCAACAACCGACCCGCCAATTTTACCAAGCGAGGTCACTTCATCAATTCGTGTCACCGCCGCAATCATTGATATGACGATAAGCGGCATAATGATCATGTAGAGAAGACTGATATATCCATTGGCGATCACATTGGTCCATTCTAGCGTTCCAGTTATCACATCCGGACTAGCGCCCGAATAAAGTCCCTGAAGCGCAAAACCGAAGACAACGCCCGCGACGAGCCCCATCAGAACTTTACGGGAGAGTTTCATATCCCCCTTGCTGAATTTCGCGAGCAAAATGATAAGCCCGGCAAAAACAGCCAAATTTGCTATTACTGTATATGTCATTAAATAATTCCCTTCGTACAAAAGGCGCGGAAAACCCGCGCCAAAATCCCCGTGCGTTTATTAAATAGCTCACGTGCCCATTAGAGAATAGTATTCTAACTCATAACTCATTTATTAGTCAAATTAAAATATTATTCCTAAATTTCTATTATTTTAGTATTTATTTGTCCGCACATGTCCGATTAGATATACATTTCTACATATTTCACATATGCAGAACCAAATTCTAACGAATGGCGTCTCCGTTGGTATATCAAACCAGTAAAATATGGATTTTGTAGTGCCGTGTGGGTCGGCTAAAAGTGATTACAGCAGTTGGCAGATATGTTCCAGGTCGTATTCGACAATCAGATTAACGGCGTCTTCAGCTAACAAATTTTTAGTTTTAAGATGAATTTGTGGCTTCTCAGATGATTCGGGTGGGCTGTCGGCGCCGATCCTAACAGACAATTACCTATTGTCTGAATTTAAGTCCACAAGAGACCGCTTTGTCTCAACCCAAGTTCCTTTGACAATAACCTTTGCTGGGTTATATTCTGTTCATCAAAGAATAAAAATTCCAAAAGGGGAGAAAATAATGATAAATATTCGCATCCTTCTTGTCGGGGTCGTGCTCGCAATATCCGCGTTCTCGGCTCAGGCGCAGGACTATACAAAATATACCGAAGACGCCCTTAAAAAAATTCTCAGCGAAATCGCTACGGTGGAAACCAAGGTGCTGGTTCCCATGCGTGATGGGGTTGGGCTTTCCACCGACATTTACCGGCCCAAGGACGCCGAAGGTCCAGTGCCGACAATTTTTGTCCGTACACCCTATAATATGAATGTGCCGTCAAGGCGTACACTCTACAATATCGTCGAGGCGGTGAGCCGCGGCTATGCTTATATTCTCCAAAATGAACGCGGTCGTTATTTCTCGGAAGGCAAGTTTGAGATCCTCGGCTACCCACGAACCGACGGCTATGACGCCCTTGACTGGGTCTCAGCTCAGTCATGGTCCAACAACAAAGTAGGCACCATCGGCTGCTCTTCAACCGCAGAATGGCAGCACGGTCTCGCTGCGATGAACCATCCAGCTCACGCAGCGATGATTCCCCAAGCGTCCGGCGCTGGTATCGGCAGGATTGGCGAGTTTTGGGAGCATGGTAACTGGTACACGGGTGGCGTACAGCGCATCCTGTTTTTCATCTGGCTTTACGGGGTCGATAATCCACTCCGCGCGGAAATTCCTGAAGGCCTAAGCCCGGAGATTCGCACCCAAATCAGCCAGTATAATGATCTATCGACACGCAAACCGGACGTGGATTGGGAAACACAAATTTTCCATCTGCCAATCCAAGACCTGCTCACCAGTCTAGGTGAACCTGAAGGTACGTTCGAAGACTTCGTAACGCGCACCCCGGCCTCCGAAGGCTGGTTTGAAGGCGGCCTATATCATGACAATGAGCCTTGGGGCGTACCTGGCCTTTGGTTTAATTCATGGTACGATGTCTCCATCGGTCCAAATATGGCACTGGCAAATCACGCCCGCGCAAACGGTATCGATGCAGAAGTTCGTGAAAACCAATATGTTGTTGCCGCACCAAACAACCACTGTCAATTCGCAAGTCTTGGTCCTGATTTTACCAGTGGTGACCGCGATCTTGGTGATACATCCTTTGATGTGGACGGTCTTGTTTACGCCTGGTTTGATAAATGGCTCAAGGGCGATGACGATGCGTTTGACCCGAATACGCCGCACAATCAGTATTATACAATGGGTGCCAATAAATGGCAGGGGGATGATCAATGGCCACCAAAAGCTGCCGAAGAAGTTCGCCTATACCTCCATTCCGGTGGTAATGCCAATAGCCTTTACGGTGATGGTGTCGCAAGCTTCGATGCACCGACCGGGGACGGATCAGACAGTTTTGATTATGATCCCATGATCCCGGTAAAAACCATTGGTGGTGGCGATTGCTGTAACGGCGGAATTGTCACCGCCGGTGCCTTTGACCAGCGAACTATTGAAGCACGCAATGACGTTCTTGTTTATACCACTGCGCCACTTGAAGAACCAATTGAAGTGACTGGCTTTGTTGACGCGATCCTCCATGTTTCATCAAATGCCAAAGACACCGACTTTGCCGTGAAGCTAGTGGATGTTGCACCGGACGGCACTGCCTATATCATTGATGATACCATCTTCCGCGCGCGCTACCGCGAAGGATATGATAAACAGGTGATGATGGAAGAAGGTGAAATATATAAGCTTGATATGACACCAATGACCACAAGCATCGAGTTTCAGAAAGGACATCGCATCCGTGTTGAGGTGACATCATCAAATTTCCCGAAATTTGTTCGCAACCTCAATACTGGCGGCAACAACTATGATGAAAGTGAAGGGATAGTCGCGCACAATACGGTTCATCTTTCAAAAGATCATCCATCTTATGTTGTGCTACCGATTGTAAAATAACGCTAATTTTAAAGCCCGCTAGACAAACTTGCTAGCGGGCTTTACTATGTCTATCTGCTGAACATTGTCCCACCAAGCATGCACTTAGCACCGAAATAATAATAACAGGGTTTCAGGTGAGTTTTAAATAACCACGGAACTAAAAGTATGCATGTTGATACCACAAAACAGTTTGCTGCAGTTGCAGTAAGCAAGATCAACTATTATCGAAAAAATCCCGTTGGCTTTTTTATGTCAACGATGATGGCTGGAGCCTATGTAGGCATTGGAATAATTCTGATCCTGACCCTTGGGAATGAAGCTGAACCTGCTTCGCAGAAGATGATTATGGGGTGCTTTTTCGGCATTACCCTAACGTTGATCGTATTTGCCGGGGCTGAACTCTTTTCCG
This sequence comes from uncultured Kordiimonadaceae bacterium, assembly GCA_963976585.1. Lineage (GTDB taxonomy): Bacteria > Pseudomonadota > Alphaproteobacteria > Sphingomonadales > Emcibacteraceae > Pseudemcibacter. The sequence continues at coordinate 23,857 of CAXBLS010000028.1, read as the reverse complement.
GCCATACCATGTATATGACGTTTGGTTTTTTCTACGGTAAAATAGGTGCCACAACGGTGATCAAAGACTGGATCATTTGCTGGTACGGAAATCTCTTTGGCGCCTTTATGCTTGCTATATTATTCGTTCTTGGCGGCGGTGGCGGCTGGATGGATGACAGCTCTGCTCTTGTCCATCAACTTGCTTACAATAAAATGAACGGTAGCATTGTTGAGCTTGTCGCGCGGGCAATTATTTGTAACTGGCTGATCTGCCTAGCAATATGGATGGCATCCAAAACAAACAATGATACTGCCAAGTGCATACTCATATTCTGGTGTCTGTTTGCGTTTGTTGCGGCCGGTTTTGAGCATGGCATCGCCAATATGACAGTATTTGCCATTTCCCTGATGGGCAACCATCCTGAGGGGGTTGATATCATGGGCATGCTTTATAATTTGGCCTGGGTCAGCGTTGGCAACATTCTTGGCGGTTCCGGCTTCATTGGCGTCGCATATTATTTGACGTCCAATGCGATCATCAAGGGCAAAAAACCCCTTATTGAGGACTAATTAACTCTGCCGATATTCATAATGTAAACTTTTTTTCCAGTCTTTTCCACTTTTTTGGCTGTGGAGGACTTCTTTTGTGAAGCTCTTGCATACCTGCTCTATGGTGGGCAGTATAATCCATAGCATCGATCCATTTGGGCCACACTTCTTCGCCTCCAGCATATATTTCAAAAACGATCGACGGTCCGACATTATATTTTCCTCTATTTATTTAGCGACTATAAATGAAATATAAGGAAACTCAAAGGGTGGGAAAATGAGAAAAAAATTGCTTTAACGGGATTTTTGGGCACTCTAATCATATCATGTGCCACAGCCACCCACATAGATGTGGTGACATTGGGACCTGACACATCGACATCCTGTCCCGCCGATAAAATACCGATGGATACTGGTCAAACCGACCGCATGCTAAGAAGTGAATCATGACCCTCAAATGCCGCTTTGATGGATGTCCGTATGATTTGTGTAAAATTCTGAAAAAAATGACAAATATTGTGCCCTCACCGCAACAAAAAAAATGGCTTGCCCGTTAACCATATGGTTTGTTTTTTTTCAACGGTTTAAGCCGTTAAAAATTGAGTTAATCTTAAGAAATTATTAACCCAACGTAATCCTGCGCTTTAAAACGGCATTTATACTTTTGACCGACGCTCCTTAGTATGATAGTATTTTCGTGGGCAAAATGCGTGTCTTGACGCTAAAATTAAATGGTTGAGTAATTCATTGATTGCACGGAAAACAAGACGTATCTGATAGATAGACTTGCCCAAATTGAACTGGTGATTTAAATGATCGCTGTTTTGAAATAATTGTTGAACTAGTTGATGAAATTATTTATTAGTCAGTAAACTTAAGAAGAATAGTATAAAGAGTATGATAAACAAAACCATATCCACAATTTGTGTATTTGTTATGGCGCTTGGCGTAATGAGTACAGCAGCAAATGCTGAGACGTTGGATTTTACCGTAAATCCTTTTATTGGCTCAAACGGCACATTCGCTGGAACGACTTACACAATATCTGCCTCCGGCGGCACTCTCACCACTGCACAATCCTTTGACGGTGCTAACGTTGCAGAATGTTTTGGCCTCGCCTGTACGAATGATGGCCTCGGGGTCAATAATGGCGGTGGTAACGATGATGATGACGAGATCTCCTCTGCTGCACCTGGTCAGTCAATCACAGTCGATTTTGGTGCCGTAGTCAATATTACTGGCCTTGCTTTTCTAGATTTATTCACTGATGATGAAGGCTCCAATGCTGCTGAGGTGGCGCGCGTGACTTACAATGGCGGATCCATGGATTTTGCTGCCGATGCTGGTCAAGTCAGATTTGACGGCTCAGCTGGGTTTTTATCCGCCAGTGCTTTGAACTTATTCACTAACCAGTTGGTGTTTACTGTTTTCAATGGTGCCGCTCAAAATAGAGGATATGGCGATTATGCACTAGCGTCCATCGTCGGTATTTCTGCTGTTCCGATCCCTCCTGCATTGCTTATGTTTGGTGCTGCACTTGGATTTACTGGTTGGTTGGCCCGCCGCAGGAAAAGATCAAACAATCCATTTTGAGATTATTTCCGCTACATAAATAAATTGTTATCAATGCCGGATTGGGGGATTTTAGTTCCCCGATCCGTCAATATTATTATTTCCTATTTACAGAGAAACTTTGCCCTATAATATCCAGTGTTTATACCTAAGAATTATTTTGAAGGAACGTGCACAGCAATGGACATAACTGACTTAAGAATATTATTTCTGGGGAACTGTGCAGATCCCGAAACATCTGAAAAAGCCTCTGGTGTTGTTGCCTCGAAATTGCGCTACCACCAAGAAATATTTCAGATCTTGTCAGAATTATGTGGTGAGTTAATCGGATCAAACGATCCTGAAGACCTGTTTAAAAGAAAAAACGAATATGATTATGTCTTCTCACTATTTAACCGCATGGGTTTTAGATTAAGTGAAGTTTATCCATCAGCTGTCTGCGAATATTTGAGAGTACCGTACCTTGGTGCCAGCCCCGACATCAGAGGGATCGCAGAAAACAAGGGATTATACAAACGTGTCGCCAGTTCCTGTGGCATGACGGTTGCGCGAAGTACATCAATTTATCCCGGTAGAAAAGTAGAAAAGCCAGATGATTTAATGGCTCCTTATTTTGTGAAGCCCCAGGAAGGAGGGAATTCCGAGTGGATAAGGTCAAGTTCACACTGTGTTGACTGGGACGCCGCCAAAAAGGAAATAGATTTTCTGTTGTCTAAAAACCTTCCCGTTCTCGTGGAAGAATTTGTTGAAGGCATTAATTTAACCGTGCCCGTGCTGGGAGGACAGGAGCCACAGGTGCTCGGCGTGATTGAAGTCCCAACCCACGAAACACACAACGTTCTTACATCCGAAGAGAAATTGCAGGATCATGGTGATATGTCATACAAGATTTTTGAAAATCCAGATGTCCAGAAAACTATCTCACGCCACGCGACCCTATTAAATGAGGCTCTCACACCCATTGATTATTTTCGCATCGACTATCGATACGACGCGAAAAAAAATCAACTTACAACACTGGAACTTAATGTGTGTTGTGATATTAGTTCGTTTGGAAGTTTTGCTTTTGCGGCGGCACAAAATGACCTCTCCCAAAAAGATCTGGTTGAGAAAATTTTACAAATCAGCCTTTGTCGTCAAAAATATGCGGATAAAAATGGCTAGAACCACCTCATTAAATCTAGACGAGCTTGACTCATATATAAGCGGGAAATGTGGCGGTAAAGAGTTTTACTTTGGCTGTTGGTCGCCAGACGATCACGGTTTTCAACTGCCTGCAATTCCCAATCATTTCCAGGTCGAACAGGCAAAGAACTGGATAGCCATTAGAAACAGCGCCGAGAATGCAGCTGGCCTGCTTTTTCCCAAGACAAACGATCTCGATCCGGAGATTGTTATTTTTAGGGGATATTTATCTGAAGCCGCAATTCATTCATATTCACCTGCTGAACGTGTCAAGGACTATTGGTCAGATGATTTACTGAGGCGCCACAATGGAATTTTCAGTGCTGTAAGAATATCAATGAATGGACGTGAGCTGAGTATCGTAACTGATATCTTTGGCCTGAATCCGATTTATGTACGAAAAATTGGCAGTTTGGTTTTCTTTTCATCAACCCCCGCACTCCTCTCTCTGAAAGACGATACCCCCAATAAAATGTCATGGTTTATGAGGCTTGCCAGCGGATTTATTCCCGGTAGAGAAGCCTTAAGCGAAGATGTTGAACTTGCGCCTGAAGCAAGTGTCAGCACGTACACCGCTCAAGGACTTAATATCAAGAAATGGTATAACTATGATGATTTTCCCAGGGGTGACGAAAAGGTCACCGATACCGCGTTAGAGATCTCAGAACAAAAATTTTCAGTGGCTATGGAAAGATGTCGAAACGTTCACTTTGGCGATGTGGTGCTACCCCTCTCAAGCGGATATGACAGTCGGCGAATATTCGCTCACCTGGAAGATAACAAAACTCCGTTTAGCGCTTGTACAGTTCAGTCTCTGCTCGAGGGCGGAGAAGATGTAGAGGTCGATTGTGCTGTGCAAATCACGCATGATTTTAATATTGACCTTAAACTTTTTAAATACCCTTCACCGGAAGACTGGCACAACAATGATATTCAAAGAATATATAGCATGGATGCGCAGAGTCAGGATCACACATGGTCGGTGCCTTTATTTACACATTATGATAACCAGGCGTGCAGTTTTTATGACGGCACTGGAGGGGATATCTTCGGCTTTAATGATTGGGTATTTCGTGGACATCTTGAGAAAATAGTTCCAAAAAAGATGCCGAGTATATTGGACAAAAGCAAATTTCCCCCTTTTGACGCGATGAAACAAAAATTGATGGACTGGAAAATTCAGCCGTTCAAAAGCTCTAACAGCAATATATTGACTTTTTTACTTTGGCAAACCAGAAAAAGTTCAATTACATGGGCACAGCAACAGGCCAGGCCTGGGCATTTAATGATCTATCCATATTTTGATCTGGACTATATCCATTCTATGTTGCGATTTGCCAATGAAGATCAAGTGGTCAACAGGCCGCAGAAGGCAATCCTTTATAAATACTGGCCGAGGCTTGCGTCCTACCGTGGCACACGGGAGATGCCAAAGAGTGCCAAAAATATTCTCTATAGGCGGAAACAAAATAATCAGTATTCCCTTAAACAAATAGTCGCTAAAGCGCTTAAAAACAAAAGTGACCCCCAAAATACTTACTATCTTTTTACCTTCCCTGCCAGGTGGGCATTATATCTTTCTCAATATATTAGCCTAAACAGCCTTCCAATCTGGTGGTTGAAAGCAGCGGCGGAGCTTATATTCTGGTGGAATTCTCGGCCAAATATTATTGAGTTGGATAATGTCGAACACCTTGATCAAGATTGAGCACTAACTGTCTATTCCGTATTTATGGGCCGATAAAAACCCGTTTTTTTAAATTAACCCGACTTTGCTTGTATTAAGTTTTAATAGGCCTATGGTGAGCCCAAGGTTAATAACCCTACTCCTCTTTGAAAGTTATGTAATGATCAATGATCAAATCTCAAGTCGCTCTCTGAAACTTGAAAACGCAGTTCTGTTTACACTCCTTATAATCACTCTGATGTTTGCGTTCGATGCTTCCGCACAAAATCTAAAGGCCTCTATCCCGGAAAATTCTGAGTATACAAATTATGGGGACGGTTGGAGGTGCGTGGCCGGTTATCAAAAACAAGGGAAACATTGCGCCGCTGTTATAGTGCCTGACAACGCCTTTCTCTCCGGATCATCATATAGGCTTGGCTGGGAATGTAGTCATGGTTTCAGAGAAAGTGATGATAAATGCGTCGCTATAATCGTTCCGGAGAACGCGCATTTGGCGGCCTCAGAATACGGTACGGGTTGGAGCTGCAATAGAGGGTACCGTGAAAATGATGGCTCTTGCGATAAAATTGCCGTGCCAACAAATGGCTATCTTGATGTAGATAAATACGGTAACGGATGGAGCTGCAACCGTGGCTTTATACCTAATAACAATGAATGTCAGAAAATAACTGTCCCGGAAAACGGCTTTCTGTCCGGTTCAAGTCGAGGTACGGGATGGGAGTGTGAGCGCGGATATAGACAGGCAGGGGGTCAATGTTTGGCTATTAGGATTCCTGAAAATGGATACCTAGACGACGATGGGAGAGGTTCTGGTTGGAGTTGCAGCAGAGGGTTTTCATTTGTAGGGCAAGAGTGCCGAGCCATCAATTTACCCTCCAATGCTCACATCTCATATGGCGGTAATGATTGGGATTGCAACAAACCATACCGCAAAATAAACAACCAATGTGTTGCCATGTAAATGGAATATATCACTAATGCACGGACCGTTTAATCCAATTTCTGGCTATCTATTTATTTCTCGGTGACAGCATCCAAAGAACAATTGCCACAAGGAACAGCGCAGGTACATCCCCCATCATGTGGCCCATTTCATAGCCATCCATCATTGCCTGTGCCGCCATGATGGCACCATGAACAACACTTGACCAAATGGTAAATGAAATAAGGCTGGCATGTTCCTGTGGGTTTGTCGAAGCCTTTATCAGAAAAACCCCGAGCACAAAATAGACCCCGCAAATCATCTGAAGATAATATTCCCCCCCGCCACCGTGCCAGACCCAGCCCGACGGCCAGATAAGTCCGAGCGGATAGATCAATAGAAAGATTATTCCGAATAGTTTTAAAGCCAGTTTTAAATATTTTTCACGCGTTTCAGTACTCATATTAGCCCCTCCTTTATATAATAAGCATCAGAAACTAAACAAAAGCTAATCAGATCATACATATCATTTTGCTGCTCTCTTGTAAATTCGGAGCCCTATTTTCGAAATCCTGCTACACGTAGTTCGTCAATTTTTTTCTGCATATCCAGAACTTTTTGCGGATAGAGATCGGCGACATTCTTCTGCTCTGCCTCGTCAGCAAGAAGATTATAAAGCTGAGCGTCCGCTATAAAGCCGCCCTCTATATCTTTGTCCGTCGCAACCCACTCGGCCCTTATTCGCCGCGCTTCTTCGGTCGGAACAATGTATTTCCAGCTTCCCGAGCGAATGGAGAGGGTAGCGGCGGATTCTTCAATAATATAGTCCCGGGCGTGATCAGATATGCCAAGATATGCAGAAAGCGTATCTAGACTGTCCATAGCTTCCCCCGCTTCGAGCTTAACATCAAGCAGGCTCGCTAGCGATGCATATAGATCAACTTGTGAGATCAGGGCGTCGCTGACACCAGGGTCCACAGACCCAGGCCACCGCAGAATAGTTGGCATGCGGGTTCCGGCCTCAAAGGCGCTATATTTACCACCGCGATAAGGGCCAGCGGGTCGGTGATCGCCCAGACGCGCAACCGCCTGATCCGCATACCCATCATCAAGGACGGGGCCGTTATCGCTGGTAAAGAGAACGATGGTATTCTCCTCTATGCCAAGCGCCTGCAGCTCAGTCACGATCTCACCAACCACCCAATCGACCTGAGCAATAGCGTCACCGCGCGGTCCCATCTCACTTTTTCCAAAAAATTTCTCATTTGGCATGCGTGGTACATGAATATCGTGGAAGGAATAAAAGAGGAAAAATGGATCATCAACACTTGATTTTATAAAATCACGAGCCTTATCCGTAAATACAAACGGGATTTGCTCATCGTCCCAGAGCGCTGCTTCACCGCCGCTCATAGAGCCAATCCGGGCAACACCATTGATGATCGTTTCATTATGCTGTGGATCAGCGTCATATCTTACCAGGTCGGGTCTTTCGGAGCCATGAGGACGATTGCCAACCTTATCACTATAACTTACTTCAATTAGATCGGAAGGGTCCAAGTTAACAACATCATGATTTTCGAGATATACAGTTGGCACTCGGTCCCCAGTTACCGGCATGAGAAAACTATAATCAAATCCGATCTCAAGTGGCCCAGGCGTAACCGCCACATTCCAGTTGATATTTCCGTCGCCAAGGCCGAGGTGCCATTTCCCTATCACAGCTGTTTTATACCCAGCTTTTTTAAGCATTAGAGGCAATGTCGGCTTGCCCGGCTTGATCAGCGCCGGGGCGTCACCCTCTAAAATATCACTTTCAATGCGAAATCCGTGCTCACCAGTGAGGAGCGCATAACGGGACGGCGTACAGGTTGCGGCTGTGCTGTGCGCATCGGTAAAGTTAAGCCCTTCGGCCGCAAGCTGGTCAATATTGGGCGTGCTCACCGCCGTTGCGCCGTTGACACCAATATCGCCGAACCCAAGATCGTCCACATACAGAATGATGATATTGGGCGCCTTCTCCTGAGCCGTATCAACTGATGCTTCACCGCATGCGGTGACGGTAAGTAAACTAAAGCCAAACAGCATTTTGAACAAACGAATCACCAACATTTCTCCCTCCACAATCATTGAAACGACTTTACCATCCCGAGCATGATTTTAGAAAACAAAAAGGCCCCGCAAACGGAGCCTCTTAAAAGATTGATGAGGGCTGATCAGATCACACCCGGGAACGCCCCACCATCAAGCAGGATATTTTGCCCCGTAACAAAGCCGGCGTTTGCGGAACAAAGCCAGCCGCACGCTGCCCCGAACTCTTCTGGACGACCAAAGCGACCAGATGGGTTAGCTGCCATACGGCCAACGCGCGCATCATCTTCGCTGATCCCTCTTGCCTTGGCTTCACCAGCAATGACTTCAGCGATGCGGTCCGTTTCAAATGGCCCCGGCAGAAGGTTATTAAGGGTGACATTGTCTTTCACGGTTGTCCGGGCAACCCCGGCCACAAACCCGGTTAATCCTGCACGCGCCCCGTTCGAAAGACCAAGCACATTGATCGGCGCTTTAACGGCCCCGGACGTGATGTTGACGATGCGTCCGAATTTGCGTTCGATCATGCCGTCAACCACTGCTTTAATCAATTCAATCGGAGTCAGCATATTGCTATCAAGCGCCTTGATCCATGTGTCACGGTCCCAATCGCGGAAATTTCCGGTTGGCGGACCAGCAGCGTTATTAACAAGAATGTCCGGATCAGGGCAGGCGGCCAGTAGTTTTTCCCGGCCATCCACTGTGGTAACATCGCAGGCCACGGCGGTCACTTCTGCGCCCGTCGCATCACGAATTTCCTGTGCTGTTGCTTCCAACGTTTCTGCATTGCGGCCATTGATAAAGACATGGGCTCCGTCGCCTGCCAGCGTCATGGCACAGGCTTTACCAAGTCCTTTTGATGACGCGCAGATAATAGCTTTGCGTCCCTTAATTCCTAAATCCATCGATTTTTTCTCCTAATAATTTAAATTAATTTCGTTATATCGTGTTCTAAAGTTATTCACTTATCTGTTTTTTCTCACTGGTATTCAATTCTGTTATACTGACCCAAGCGCCGCCACAGCCATCGCGGCGCCAGCCCAGCAAGGATCAATGACGGGTATACCCAGCAATTTCTGTAACCATTCCCGGTGAATACCCATACCAGCACAGCCAAGTATAATTGATGTCGCCGCGTGCTCTTTAACAAGCTGCTTGCCGACCTTCTCTATTCGGGGCCGAGCGCGGCTTTTATCTTCCAGATCAAGAACCCCCAGATTAAGGGCTAGATCCGCCGCTAACATATTGGATAGTCCGGCACGTTCAACCTGTTTGATGTGACGTTCAACCGAAACATCCAAAATCGAAAGCATTCCGAATTTACCGCCCATATTCGCTGCGACATGCATGGCACTTTCCGCAATGCCAAACACATTTTGATATCCCAGCGCTCTCAGTTCTTCAACACCCGGATCACAAAAGCATGCGATGACATAGGCATCATAATCCGATTGTCGCACATATTTGGTAACCAGCTCATGAGCAAGGGCCACGTCTTCGCGGCTTTCTATGGCTTCGGGTGCAGTGTCAATCTGATCATAGTCAATGCTCACATTGAACAGCGCCGCAGGCGCCGCAAGTTCCCCAGCCATTCCTTCTGTCACAGAGCAGGACGAGTTGGCATTAAGCATGAGCAGACGTGGTTTGGTGTTATTTGTCATAACCTATAGGCCCCAGTGATCCAAAATGCTTTTACGAATATTGTTTAAATGTCGGGCCATACGTGCAGAGGCGAGAGCGCCATCACGTTTTTCCAGCGCATCAATTATATCAAGATGTTCTTTGTTACCCGGTTGCATTCTGTTGGGCAGGCGTTCATGATCAAACATGGCGGTACGGCGTCTAAGATCAACGATCAATTCAATAATAAATTTGTTGTTTGAGGCCTTCGCTACGAAGTTATGAAACATGTCATCAACTTCACGAAGCTCTGTCGCTTTGACATTTCTTTTTTCCAATAGTTTCTCGATGGTTGCGCGCATTCTTTGAAGCTCTTTAGCGTCGACGTTTTTAGCCGCTTCTCTTACAGCGTCACATTCAAGTAATTTTCTAACATGAAGTATTTCAAAGAATTCTTTTAAGCGCACCTCGCGAACATACACGCGTCCACAATTTCGCTCCACGAGCCCTTCCGCTTCAAGTCGGTTGATGGCTTCCCGCACCGGGGTTCTCGACACATTTAGCATATCGGCGAGGCGGCGTTCCTGAAGCGGGTCGCCGTACGCCAACTCTCCATTTAAGATCATTTCACTGATCAGGCAATATGTGCGCTCCCCCAGGTTATCAACATCCACGTCAATCTCTTGATATTCAACAGTATTTTCCAACTTATCCACAGGCCTTTCTAGAGTTAACGCTTTACGTGATTTGCTTACTTGATTAATTGGTGTGCCAATGGTATACCATTTGAATACCAAATTCAAATATTAAAAATTGTCCTCGCTTGGGCAAGGATTTAAGAAATATGACAGCGCTTTACGATCTGGTGATAAAAAACGGACAAACCGTTACAGATAAACAAAAAATCAAACAGGATATTGCTATAACGGATGGCAAAATTGTCACACTCGGTGAAAATTTGGAGGGAGGTGCACGCGAAATTGATGCGGAAGGCCTTCTTGTTTTACCCGGCGGCATAGACGCCCATTGTCATATTGAACAAAAATCCTCCACCGGCATCATGACCGCCGATGATTTTTATAGTGGATCCGTTTCTGCCGCTTTCGGCGGCACGACAACCATTCTTCCCTTCGCCGCTCAACACCGCGGCCAAAGCCTTCGTGAAGTGGTCGACGATTATATGGCGTGCGCCGCACCAAAGTCCGTTATTGATTTTGGCTTTCATTTGATTATATCCGACGCGTCCGATGCCATTATCGGTCAGGAACTTCCAGCCATGATTGAGGACGGCATAACGTCTTTTAAAATATATATGACATACAATGATCTGAAGCTCGATGATTATGAAATACTCAATGTCTTAGCCGCCGCTAGGCGCGAACAGGCAATGGTCATGATCCACGCTGAAAATCACGATGTCATTCGCTGGATCACTGAAAAATTATTGGACCAAGGATGCGGTGCACCGCGATATCACGCTATTGCCCATGCACAAATAGCCGAGAAAGAAGCCACCCATCGCGCCATATCACTTGCGGAACTTCTCGATACGCCCATGTTGGTTGTTCATGTCTCCTCGGAAGCCGCCCTTAATGAAATAAGACGTGCGCAAAAAAGGGGCCTAAAAATTTACGGCGAGACTTGCCCTCAATATCTGTTTCTGACCATTGATGATCTTGATAAGGATGGCATGGACGGCTCTATGTTCTGCTGTAGTCCACCACCCCGTGACAAGGAAAGTCAGGAAGCAATCTGGAGCGGGCTTATCGATGGCTCGTTCACGGTTTTCTCTTCTGACCATGCGCCGTACCGCTATGATGGTTCGGGAAAGCTCGCCGCAGGGCCGGAACCTACATTTGATAAAATTGCCAATGGCGTGCCCGGCCTTGAAATCCGCATGCCGCTATTATTTTCTGAAGGCGTTCAGACAGGCCGGATGGATATTCACCGCTTTGTCGAGGTGACCGCGACCAACGCCGCCAAAACATATGGACTATATCCGCGCAAGGGCACCATTGCCGTTGGATCAGACGCCGATCTTGCCCTGTGGGATCCAAAAAAGCAGGTTGAGATTACCGCGGATGCCATCCATGATAATATGGACTATACACCTTATGAAGGTATGGTCGCAAACGGCTGGCCCATAACCGTGATCAGCCGTGGCCGCATAGTCATTGAAGATGAAGAATTAAAAGTAGAACGTGGTTCTGGTGAGTATCTGAGGCGGGACCGCCCTGAAGCAGCAAAGCCACTAGAAAGGCTCGTACCGGAAATGGATCCGGAAAAAAATTTTAACGCCAAATTTATTTGAGGATAATAAAATTGACTGCACTCCTTAATGAACAAGCCAAGGGTGTTTACATTATTGCTGCCACCCCTTTTTTTGAAGATGACAGTATTGATTATGACAGTATCGATCGGCTGACCGATTTCTATCTAGAAAAGGGTGTCAGCGGTATCACGATCCTTGGCATGATGGGTGAAGCACAGAAACTTACACCGGAAGAATCAATGGCCGTCATGAACTGCGTGATTAACCGAGTCAACGGGCGTGTGCCTGTTGTCGTCGGTGTCAGCAACCCTGACATGGAAAAACTGATCGCGCTGTCAAAGTCCGCTATGCAATCCGGTGCCGCCGGCGTCATGATTGCACCGAATCTTTCTCATGATTGCGATGAAGTCATTTTTGACTATTATGCCGAAGTTGATAAAGCGCTCGGATCAAGCATACCAATAATATATCAAGATTTTCCTCTCATCACCAAAGCACCTGTTTCCGTAGACTGTTTAATGCGCATCATACGCGAAATCCCGCAAGTCGTGATGCTTAAGCACGAAGATTGGCCGGGTCTTGAAAAACTTTCAGAACTGCGTGCAAGATCAAAAGCGGAGGGCCTTCGCCGCATCAGCATTCTTTGCGGCAATGGGGGGCTTTATCTACCACAAGAACTTGCCCGCGGTGCTGACGGTGCTATGACCGGGTTTGCTTATCCGGAGATGCTGGTAGCTGTCTGTGAAAAATTTGCCGTTGGCGATCTGGACGACGCTGAAGATTTATTCGATCTATACCTGCCAGTTGTCAAGCATGAGCAGCAGCCAGGATACGGCCTTGCGGTTCGCAAAGAAACCCTGCACCGACGCGGCGTTATTACATCGGCCAGAGTCCGCACACCGGGACCAAGCATGTCCACCGCAGATCATAAGGATCTTGATAGGTTGCTAGAGAGACTTGATAAAAGACTGGCACGTTCATGACCGATAAAAAGGGTAAAATATTGAACCCCGCCTGTTATACAGTCTTGAAAATTGCCCTCTTTTTCTTCATATGGCCCTTCATTTCAGTCGCTCAAGATGCTGACGAACCCATTATCGTTGGTGCCAATATTGGCAACGTACCCTGGGAATTTCAGGATACGGATGGAACGTTCATTGGTTTTGAAGTCGATCTGGTTGTTGAAATTGGCAAGCGCTTAAACCGTGAAGTCGATATCATCAACATCCCTTTCAATGGCCTGTTCGCGGCCGTTCAATCGGGCCGCATTGATATGGCTATTTCTTCCATTGGCATCACCGACAAACGCCTTGAAAGCGTATCTTTCACTCAACCTTATTATGACAGTGACCAGTCACTGACGACGATAAAGGGAGGCGGTATTTCATCGCTAGAGGACCTCCGCGGTGAAATTGTTGCCGTCGATACCGGTTCCACCGGGGATATGTGGGCCACAGAAAATCAGGATAAATATGGTTTTACTGAAATTCGCCGCTACGAAGGGCTAGCGCCCGCTATGCTTGATGTAGTAATCGGCCGGGTCAAAGGTTATATCAGCGATATTCCCGCACTTCTTTATTATACTAAGGATAAACCCAACCTTGAAGTGGTCGAGCGCATCCCCACTGGCGGCAGATACGCCCTTATGCTGGGAAAAAATAGCGCCATTGCAACAGAAGTCAATGACACCATAAGCGCCCTGAAGCAAGAAGGCTTCGTAAACGATATCCACGCAAAGTGGTTCGGTGCCCTTGCAGAAGACACCACATCGACCGTGAGAGTGGTCCCCATGCCAACGGCAAATGAGGGGCTTATTTTCGATTTTGTGGAGACATTCCTGAATATGGAGGTGTTTATACAAACTTACCCGATGCTGATTGCTGGCTTGATCACCACAATTCAACTCGGCTTGCTTGCCATTGTCGCTGGTCTGGCTTTTGGGCTTTTCCTTGCCCTCAGCCGCCTATATGCTCCTAAAGCAGCTCAACTGATTGCCAAAGCTTATATTGATATATTCCGCTCTATCCCGCTTTTGGTGCTGCTGATAATCATCTTTTATGCGCTTCCTTTTGTCGGCCTTAGCTTCTCCCCCTTTAACGCCGCCGCTGTTGCGCTGACCTTGGTTTCCGGCGCCTACACCGCAGAAATTTTCCGCGCCGGCATCGAAGCCATCCCCAAAGGACAGTTTGAAGCCTCGGACGCACTTGGGCTCAGCTATAAAGACACTATGGTCGAGATTATCCTGCCACAAGCCATTAAGATCGTCATTCCACCGCTTACAAATAACTGCATCAATGTTATCAAAGATACGGCGCTCGCCTCTGTGGTCGCTATGCCGGATTTGTTGAAGCAAGCCACCCAAGCGCAAGCCGTGGCCGCCAATCCAACACCTCTCATTGCTGCTGCGGTGATATACCTGATGTTCCTGCTGCCTCTGGTACTTTGGGTATCGCGCCTTGAGGTTAAGTTTAAGAGGGAGAGCCGCTGATGACTGCTCTAATTAAGCTTGAAAATGTCACCAAACATTACGGATCTTTTCAGGCCCTCTCCGGCATTAATCTTGAGGTGTCGGAAGGCGAGGTGGTCTGCGTTATCGGCCCGTCAGGTTCAGGGAAATCCACCATGATCCGCTGCATTAATTTACTTGAGCAGTATGATCCTTCGGGCAAAATTCTTGTGGATGACATTCTGGTTCAAAAAGGTAAAAATCTCAAAAACGTCCGCGCCGAAGTGGGCATGGTCTTTCAGAGCTTTAATCTTTTTCCACACCTCACCATCCTCAGAAATGTAATGCTGGCCCCCATGAAAGCAAAAGGCTTGAGTGCCAGTGCAGCGGAGAAAATAGCAAAGGACCTGCTTGTTAAAGTCGGAATTTCCGAGCAGGCCGATAAATACCCCGCCCACCTTTCCGGCGGACAGCAACAACGGGTTGCCATCGCCCGCGCCCTTGCCATGGAACCAAAAGCATTATTGTTTGATGAGCCAACGTCGGCACTCGACCCTGAAATGGTCGGTGAAGTGCTCGACGTGATTAAAAACCTTGCGACAAGCGGCGTTACCATGATTGTGGTCACCCATGAAATGGGTTTCGCCAGGCAGGTCGCAGACCGGGTCATCTTTATGGATGGCGGACAGATTGTCGAGCAGGGAAGCCCGATTGAAATTTTCGATGCCCCTAAAGAGGTTCGTACACAGAATTTCTTGAAAGCAGTACTCAACCACTAAAAATAAAGGAAAAACCAAGTGGCACTAGATATGAAATATGTACGGGATCAGTTTCCTGCCTTAAAAAATGAGTGGGTATTTATGGACAATGCCGGCGGCTCGCAGATCCTCAAGGGCTGCGTCGACAATATTTCTGAATATTATTATTCAAACAATGTCCAGCTCGGCGGCAGTTATGATATCTCGCAAGCCGCGTTTAAGGCCTACGGTGAAGGCCGCGGGAAAGTAGCCACTTTGTTTAACGCCGCCCGCGCCGACGAAATCGTTTTCGGCCCGTCAACAACCGTGCTGCTACAATTTCTCACAAAATCTATGGCAAGCCAGTTTAGCGCCGGTGATGAGGTCATCGTTACCATCACCGATCATGAAAGCAATATTGGCCCATGGGTGTGGCTTGAAGAGCGTGGTGTCATTATTAAATTCTGGCCTATGAATAAGGAAACTTACGAACTTGAACTAAGTGCGCTTGACGCACTGATGACAGACAAAACAAAACTGGTCGCCTTCACTCATGTTTCAAACTTGCTCGGCACCATAAATAATGTCAAAGAAATTACCGACTTTGTCCATGCTCGTGGCGCTCTTGTTTGTGTCGATGCCGTGGCCTATGCGCCGCACCGCGCCATTGATGTCCAGGACTGGAATGTGGATTTTTATGCCATTAGTCTCTATAAAACATACGGCCCTCATCATGCGGCTCTTTATTGTCGCTATGACCTTATGCAGGAACTAGATAGCCTTTATCATTATTTTTATGGCAAAGATAAAATCCCCGCCAAAATGGAACCCGGCAATGCCAATTATGAGCTTTCATACGCCTCTGGTGCCATCGTCGATTATCTGGTTACGCTTGGTGAACAAGCCGGGTCCACCGGATCACGGCGCGAAAAGCTTGAAGCGGCCTTTGCGGACATTGAAGAACAGGAGACCATTCTCTGCGAACAGGTCCTCAGTTATCTCCGAAAACGCAACGACTGTGGTATTCTAGGCATTAAAGACGGCAATGACTCCCGCCGGGTCCCAACCATCGCTTTCAGAATTGATGGTAGAGATCCTGAACAGATTTGCCTAGCCATGGATAAACATAAAATCGCCGTTCGATTTGGCGATTTTCACGCGCGACGGCTCTGCGATAGCCTCGATATTACCAAGGATAACGGTGCAGTACGTATCTCGCTCACCCATTATAATACGGTCGAAGAAGTGGCTAAACTCATCACCGCCCTTGACAAGGTGCTAACCGAATAGAGCCTTACTTATTTCATCGAGAATTTCAGGATCATCTAAAGTTGCCGGGGCCGAATACGCTTCTTTTCCGGCAATGCTGCTCATAACCCGCCTTAAAATTTTTCCAGATCTGGTCTTGGGAAGTCTTTTAACGATTACAGCGTTCCTAAAGCTGGCGACCGCACCAATTTCAGCGCGCACGGCTTTGATGCTTTCCTCAATAATATCACGATCTAATTTCACCACGCCGCTTTTTAAGACTATAAATCCGTAAGGCACTTGACCCTTAAGCTCATCATCAACGCCAACAACCGCACATTCCGCAACATCCGAAAGCCCTGCAAGAACTTCCTCCATTGCCCCGGTCGAAAGGCGGTGACCAGCGACATTAATCACATCATCGGTACGCCCCATAATGTAAAGATAGCCATCTTCATCCTTGTGACCCGCATCCCCGGTCAGATAATAACCATCAAACTCGCTAAAATAAGTATCTATGCAGCGCTTGTCATCTTTCCAAACAGTCAGCATGGCGCCCGGAGGGAGTGGCTCCTTAACGACAATATTGCCCAGCTCTCCTGCTGGCACTTCTTCACCCTCATCACTGAACACACGAACATCGAATCCTGGCGAGGGTTTGCTTGAGCTTCCGTATTTTACCGACAGGTGCTCAATCCCCATAAAGTTGGCACATATGGACCATGCGGTTTCTGTCTGCCACCAATGATCAATCACTGGAACCTCCAATATATCCTCCGACCATTTTACCGTATCCGGATCTGCACGTTCGCCGGCCAGAAACAGCGTTCTAAATTCTGAAAGATCGTAATTTTTTAGCAGTTCTGCCTTGGGATCTTCTCGCTTAATGGCGCGGATCGCCGTTGGTGCCACAAAAAGCGCATTCACTTTATGATCCGAAATCACCCGCCAAAAAGCACCTGCATCGGGTGTTCCAACGGGTTTTCCTTCATAAAGTATCGTAGTGCACCCGCGGATAAGTGGTCCATAAACAATGTAGGAATGACCGACAACCCAACCAATGTCCGATGCTGCCCAGTATACATCGCCGGGATCCATGGCATACACATTTTTCATGCTCCAATTCATAGCCACCAAATGGCCGCCATGGTCACGCACAATTCCTTTTGGTACACCGGTTGTTCCGGATGTGTAAAGAATATAGAGTGGATCAGTGGCTTCCAATATAGCACAATCTGCCGGGAGGGCAGCTTCCATCAACGAAGACCATTTGAAATCACGCCCTTCTATGTAACTTGCCTCACATTCCGGCCTCTCTACGATAACCGTTTTAATTGCAGTTCCAGCCAAATCCATCGCCTCGTCAAGCAGCGGTTTATATTTTATGATTTTGCCTGGCTCAAGACCACAGGTCGCCGACACAATGACTTTTGGGTCGGCGTCCTTTATCCTTTTGGCCAGCTCCATCGCCGCAAAGCCACCGAAAACAACTGTGTGCACAGCACCAATCCGCGCACAAGCCAGCATCGCCATAACCGCTTCCGGGATCATCGGCATATAAATCAGCACCCGGTCTCCTTTTTCAGTACCAAGGTCCCGCAGCACACCAGCAAATTTTGCAACATGTTCCTGAAGTTCGCGGTAGGTGAACTTTCTAGATGCGCCGGTCATGGCACTATCATAAATCAGTGCGGTGCGCTCCCCATGGCCCGCCTCCACATGGCGGTCAAGGGCGTTATAACATGTATTTGTCTTTGCCCCGGAAAACCACCGATAAAGCGGCGCATTTTCGCTGTTTAACACAGTATTCCACTTTTCAAACCAACTCAGCTCTTTGGCAGCGTCGGCCCAAAATTCTTCCGGATTTTGCTGCCAGCTCTTGTAAATTTCCGCATAGGTATTGTCGCTCATGATCACACTGTCTCTAATTTTTTGGTGAGCATACACGAGGCTTAAATGAACAAAAAGATCTATATTTTAAAATACGTACAAGTTTGCCAATTTATTCTGCCTTAAAGGTAATGCGGAAAGTTATTTTTGGCTCTGGCTCAATAGGACCAGATTGTATCATTTATTTTATTATGCAACTTTCGACCCACCATATAGTGGCTTGGAATCGTAAATGGTGCCTGAAGTTGGTCTCCGCGGGCAAGCCAATTGTCTCTCTTGCTGCCAAAGTCTGCTGAAACAAAATCCTGATCATGCCTCGAAATAAATTGACACAGCTTTTCAAGACGCTTCTGGTTTATTCTGTTTCTTGTGAGGGTTGCGTATTGAAACCCATCTTTTTTAATATATTCAAAAGGGTGGGTGAGGATGACGATATTTTCGACGCCTGCCTGCCTCGCCTTTTTGAGAATATATTTCATTTCGGGCCAAGAACAACTGGTAATTTGCAATGTTTTTATGTTCTTCTTTCCCAGAATATTCGTATCCTGATAAGAAAACACCGGCAGTTCCATCACACCATCAATTGTTTTTCTCCCGCCCGTTAAATAAAGCTCTGGCTGTTCCGGCTCATTCACACCTACACCAATATTAGACGCTAGCGGTATATTTAACTCTCTCATTACCCGATAAATATTCAGGTCAGCCACCAAACTTCCGGTTCGAATAGCATCCGGGCGTTTTCCCGCCAGCTTTTCAAAAACTTCTATTGTCAGCTCGAAAATTCTCTTCAGTTCCAGATAGTCTCTGCCCGCACAACTGTCATTGGTCGGAAAGCTGCCAATTTCAGGGTCTTTATTAAAATTGAGCCAACAAGGGTGCACATGAAGCTGCGCGTCCTGACCCGCCTTCAATATTCTCTCCATCACCGATTTCATCGGCTGGTCACCAAAGTAAAAATACTGTGCACACTCAACAAAGAAACTGGCTTTTATATTATATCTATCAAATGTATCGAGCATAAAACCAAGTCCATGCTCTCTGCCCTCTATAGCACACAAAATCGCGGGCTCCGCCACCGGCTTATATTTATCTGGATCACCAAATGCTCCCGCAACACTGCATTCGGTATCTATTGTTATGCTTATTTCAGTTCGTTCCAACATGCTTCCGATTTATCATATAACCCTTTAGAAATAGTTATATCATGAAAACATTGTCTGTATAGAAGCAATTGGAGGGCGGTTGGGTTCGCTGCACTCGCCTTACTGAGGCTTCGTTCTGCCTTACATTGCACTACACAGTCAACGGTTTTTCGGACTATTATTTCATCGTGATTTTAATCACGGCGTCCCATTCTTGCCAGGCTTCTTTGGCAAGCGTCAGTATAATATGATCATCGCCCTTTTTAAAATCGACTTTCTGTCCGTCTTTCAGCATAGTGACGTCTGCAATTTCCATGCCCTTCATCGGTAGAATAAACTGGCTATCCTGCCAGTCCATGACATGGACATAAATGACATTACCCTTTTGTGTGGTCACACCCCACGGGCGCGGGCCAACGGGACCACCCCGTGTGCCATATATACTTTCCCCATAAATTTTAAGCCACTCGCCCATTTCATTATAGGTTTGAATATTTTCTTCCTGAATTTGCCCGTCGGGCATCGGCCCCGTATTCATCAGATAGTTGGAATTTCTACCGGCGGCCCCGACCAAGTTCTGGATTAACTCTTTCGTCGATTTAAATCGATCATCAATCAGATTGAACCCCCAAGAGCCATTCATGGTTTGTGCCATTTCAAGCGGCATCCTGTTGCTGATGAAAGTTGTGTTGAAGCCAGCGTCATTCTCCCCCGGAAGGTCCTGTTCAAAGGGCTGGACGTCTTCCCCGGGATAGGGCTTCACATGATGGTTATTGATGATCAACGCATGGGGTTGTAAATCATGGATCAATTTATAGGTTTCTTCAAGGCGCCATCGATCTTTCATCGGACCCTTTTCCTGATCCCACCAGCCATCGAACCAAATCCCGCCAATGGCACCGTAATTAGTAAGCAGTTCTTTTAATTGCGCATTCTGATAATCAATATATCTGTCCCAATCACCTTTTTCCGCCCGGCCAGTATAAACATTACCCGTTCTGCCCCGCGGGTAATAATCGGGATGATGCCAATCAAGCTGGGAATAATAGAAAAAAAGCTTTATGCCCTGTTTGTCACAGGCGGCTTTTAGCTCTTTTAAGATATCGCGTTTAAAGGGGGTGCTATCGACGATATCATAATCGCTGACGTTGCTGTCATACATGGCAAAACCGTCATGGTGCTTTGACGTGATCGTAATATATTTGGCCCCTGATGCCTTAATCTTATTCACCCATTGATCGGCGTTAAATTTTACAGGATTGAAATATCCGGGTAATCTTTCGTATTTATCTATGGGTATTTGTTTTTCTTCCATGATCCATTCGGCGACATCCTTTTCCCCGGCCCCTGCCATTAAACTATAAACCCCCCAATGAATAAAAATCCCGAATTTTGCATCCTGAAACCACTGGCGTGCCTGCAAATTTTCCACCGATGGTTGATAGGTATTGCTGTTCTCCTGCGCAAATCCGCTACCGCATGATCCCACAATCACAATCCATAAGAATATTAAAATAAACGCCGGTTTTTTAGTCATAATATTTCACTACACCTTTTACGTTAAAATAACTTGATGACTTTTGTCCGGTCCCTACACCAGATGGCCTTTCAGTATATATGATGAGGTTTTGCTGTAAACTGATAGATAGATGAACAAACCCCACCATAGATGTATGCTTATAAGCAAAAGAAAGTCGCAATAAAAGACACAAACTTTTTACAGAAATTCCCGCACAAGTTTTTTGATCACCATCTTGGATTGATTCCCTTCATTTAAGGTTTCTATCTCCATACTGAAGCGACATCGCTCGTCCGTGGGCGTCACGACAGTAAGATCGTTAATATCCGCAGTGGACCCCATCCTATGTCGTGCATATTCCGGACCATACTTGCGCGGTGGCAAACGCGTATTGATTAACGCCTCGATATCCGAGGTCCCTTGTATGTCACCGAAAGGTGAAGCCGTTGACCACAGCGCATCTGGATGAAACAGGCTAGCCGCACCTTTGCCATCTCGCCTATCAACACAATCGAGGAACCGCATCAAAAACAGTCGCTTGGAATTTCGTGCAGCATAACTCGTGTGAAGCAATGCTTGTGCCTGAGCGGAATTCGGTTCCTTCAATTCTGTGGCATACAATTTTTGAACGTCCTGGTTTTCATACGAGCGTCGTCGCGGCGCTTGTTTGTCGATCTGATAAATTGCCTGCATGCGCTTCTCCAGCACAAGTGGGTCCATTGATTTGGGTTCACCACCACCCCCCAGACATCCACCAACACATGCCATAACTTCAATGGCGACGTATTCATCTCGCCATGTTTCCGTTTCCAACATACGTTGCGCAGTTGCAATTCCATTACATACGGCGACTTTACCTATACCGGGAATTTTGGCCGTTTTCACTCCTGCGCTAACGCCGCGGAGTTGATGCCATTCCAGCGGAAGCGAGTTTTCCTCATCGATAAAATGGGATGCTGTACGCACAACAGCTTCCATAACACCGCCCGATGCACCAAATATCTGTCCAGCACCTGTGCTTTCACCAAGCGGATTATCGAAATCACCAACTTCCGGTAACGTGCTAAACGCGATACCTCGCGCCTTAATCATTCTGGCCAGTTCACGCGTGGTGAGGACGTGGTCAAGATCGCCTGATAAACCAGGCCGAACCGCCTCATCTTTTTTGGCAGTGCAAGGCATTACACTAACAACGTAAGGTTCAGATGTGCTCTCTACAAAGTCAGCACCGAGCGTACGAGCAAAGGCACCGCGTTTCGTGAGGGCACCGTGCATTTGCTGTGGTGATTTTGTTGTACTCAGGTGTGGTAGAAGATCAGGTCTGTTGATTTCCACCCAATTCACCCATCCTGGACAGCAGGACGTAAAAAGCGGCAACCGCTTCTGGTTCTTGAATCGAGCAAGAAACTCTGTTGCTTCTTCCATGATCGTCAAGTCAGCCGCAAAATTGGTATCAAACACATAATCAAAACCCAGTTTTCTCAAGGCATTTATCATTCTGCCGGTGCTTACGGTGCCGGGTTTCATTCCGAACTCTTCACTAATAGCAATGCGCGTTGCAGGCGCAACCAGTACTGCAGATATTCGTCTGCGTGTGTCAATAGTATGAAGAACATCGTGCCAGTGTGGCGTCTCGATCAAAGCGCCGACTGGGCAAACAAGTGTACATTGGCCGCAGGAGATACAGTTGGTGTCAGCTAGAGATTTATCGAACACAGTGACGGGCAAACGGTCTGAACTACGCTCTGCAAACCCGATCACGTGTTGTTGTTGTCCCGGCTCACCACACGCTTCTACGCACAAACCACATTCTATGCATTTTGACAGATCAAGCCAGATACTCGGTGATGTGTGGTCAGTCAGTCTATGCTCTAGATGTTCTGGCGACCCCATCGGAACCTTTCCCCAACTTTCCTCCAATTGATACTCGCTAACAAAATTCTGTAACTTACAAGATCCGCTGACTTCACATCGCATGCAATCGTTTGGGTGGCGGGCAAGCAACCATTGCGTATCTGTCTTACGAAATTCTTGCAGTTCTCTGGAATCTGTTTCTATGATATCCCCATCGTTTGCTTTAGTAATACAGGCAGGCTCTGGTCTGGCTTTACCATTAACATTCACTAGACACATACGGCACACGGCATTGCTCGGCAATCGAGGATAGTAACAGAGTGTGGGAATGTACACGCCAGCTCCCTTGGCTGCATCGAGTAATGTCGAACCATCATTCAATTCGACAGATCTTCCATTAACAGTAAGCGTGATCATTTTGTTGTCCTATCGGCCTTGTCAAAGAAATTTGTTGTCGCAAATTTTTTATCCCATATTTTATTTCAATAACTATATCATTTAAATATTTCAAACATAACCCGGCAATTATTAAGTTGCTCGTATTCCTTTATATCCGTTCACCACTTTCTCTAAGGCAATTAGAAGACATGCTCTGCGAAAGATGAATAGACATTCGCTACGACGCCATAAGATTATAACAAAATAACCTTGGTCCAGTGTACTGGCGGCACGGATTGGAGGAAAGCGCCATTCACACACAATGAATTTTCAGTATTGGCGGTAATCATGAATGTCCGCTTTGGGTGGCGGTCTCAGCCTGTCACCGCAACACTTTAATCAATATAGAAGTAGATGGAGTGTTTGATTTTCAATCTTTAATTCAACCCTTCTTAACAGCATTAAGATATTTGGCCTCAGTGTTGGATTTGCCATCAGCCACTTCACAACTACGCCAAGGATCTAGTCCTCCCCGTAATTAATAATAATGACTGTTTAATTATATTGATTGACTCTATATTTTGATCAATTATATTTAAGGTATGGAATCAACACACAAAGATATACTCAAGAATCACAAGCTAAGCCTAACGGCAGTGCGCTTAGCTATTTTAGACGCTTTGGAAACGAAGCCCCATTCCGATGCTGAACAGCTTTTTAAATTAGTGAAACACAAGATATCCACAACCTCAAAGCAAGCGATT
>CAXBLS010000027.1:0-30785 GCA_963976585.1 uncultured Kordiimonadaceae bacterium | reverse complement strand
GTCTTTTCCTTTAAAAATCAAGGTGGTGCGACCAAGTGATGTCATTTCACGGTACGGCGAAAGGGCACGGGCTTCATCAAGATGCTCTTTGTTAGGTTCCAGTACTTTCCAGGTACCGAGGGTTTCTTCCATGCTGGCGTCATACATAATCCTGCCGTCGCGAATGAAGATCACGTCAGTAAGGATGTTCTCAATTTCATCGACCTGATGAGTGGTGATGATAATTGTTCTTTCCTCGTCAAAATAATCTTCAAGCAACTGATCGTAAAAAGTTTTACGGTACATGATATCAAGTCCGAGTGTTGGTTCATCAAGGACAAGAATTTTTGCATCAATCGCCATAATAAGAGCGAGATGAAGTTGAACGACCATACCTTTTGACAGCTTGCTGACTTTCTTATCCAGAGGGATAGATGTCTGTGCTAAAAAGCCCAATGCTTTTTCACGGCTGAAATTTGGGTGAATGCCTTCTACAAACTGCACCGCTTCGTGAACCTTGATCCAGCCTGGTAGCGTGGCAACATCTGAAATGAAGCAGACTTCTTTCATCAGTTGATCGCGTTGAGTATGCGGATCATAGCCCAGTACGTCGAGCTCACCATCAAAAGACGTTAAACCAAGAATTGCGTTTATCATAGTGGTTTTGCCGGCACCATTCGAGCCGATCAGGCCAACGATTTGTCCTTTGTTGATGGACACATTGACGTCCTTCAGGGCCTCAAATTTTCCGAATGATTTGCTAAGGCCATTTGCGCTGATATAATTTGTCATTGTTATGTCCTCTATTCTTTATTATCTGGCGCTGAGCCATTTTGAGTGGTGGCAGAAAGAAGCGTCTTGGTATCAAGGCCAAGTCTCGAAATTCTTTCCATGATTTTCGGCCATTCTACTTCCAAAAAAGATTTTTGTTCTGCTGCGAGTAAGTTTCCTCTCGCTCCGTCTAAAATAAACATTCCTAGTCCCCTGCGTTTTTCCACTAGTCCTTCATCTACGAGTTCAGCGTAGGCTTTTGAAGCTGTTATCGGGTTAATTTGATATTCGACTGCGACCTTTCTGACGGAGGGAAGAGCCTCACCTTCGTTCAGTATTCCATCCATGATCATCGAATGTATTTGATCCTTGAGCTGGAGATAAATAGGTCTGTCATCTGTCCATTGTTCTGCCACAGTACTTTCCAATCATTTTTTAGTTGTGTCATTCTTTACTAGTTTTAAGACGGTGTCGGTCAGCGGTTGCTTAGGCAATCGAAACTATTGATGATGGGTTATCTTGTCCCATGCCAAGCTGCGATTGGCTGCCGCTTGTAATCACTGATAAAATAAGCAGACTGATGATGGCGAAGCCTGAAATAATTTTGCGGCTGTCAATTTCAAATTCTTTTGAATTAGGTTTTACATTGTTGCTGACAAGACCCATAAAGCCATCGGCATCAATTGCATTTGCGTATAAGTTAAACATTTTAGGTCCTTAAGTTTGGTGTTTGTGTGTTTAGGTGTTCAAGTGTTGTAGTTATATATAACACCAATACGTAATTAGTCAATAAAAATAAGGTGTAATTTTTGAATGAAAATGAATTATTATTAAAATACAGTGACTTATAAACTATTTTTTTTGACCCATTTTATGCTGAAGGTGTTATAAAAGGGTGTGCTAGGTGTTATAGAGGTGTGTTACCCATGCAAAAAGAATCACTTTATCGCGATGTTGAGGCGCAAATTTACGCGGTCACAGAGGGCGAAGATAACGTAACAGCAAATATGGCGTCCATAAGCTGCCTTCTTAATCTGGCGTTTGAGGATTTTTTCTGGGTTGGATTTTATGTTGTCGATCCAAAAAAAGAGCGGGAACTGGTGGTTGGTCCTTACCAGGGAACATTGGGCTGTCTTCGGATTTCTTATGACCGCGGTGTATGCGGTGCCGCCGCTAAGACCGGAAGGACGCAAATAGTGGATAATGTCCATGATTTCCCAGATCATATTGCCTGCGACAGTCAAACCAATTCAGAAATTGTGGTTCCTGTACATAATAAAGATGATGAGCTGATCGCTGTTCTTGACGTGGACAGTACAAAATTTTCTACCTTTGATGCGGTCGATAAGCTATGGTTGGAAAAAATAATAAAAACCGTTTTTACAAAATAAGAAGATCACAATATGTTAAGAAAAGTCGGCGTTTTATTCCTGGTTCTCACACTGATAGGCTGCGAGCAACAATCAACCTCAAATGATACTGACGCAGCCGTCGTTGCGGATACTATCTTGGAAAACGGAAAACTTTATAGTTTCGCGTGGGACGAGCCCTCCGTTGAAGGGATGCCAGCAAGCAATGCACCCGTCGCGGGCACGGTATGGACACCGGACGGTGAAGCGATTGCTATAAAGGATGGCAATATACTTGCTACCGGATCAACTGCTGAAATAGCCGCTTATAAGGGGGCTGATACAAATGTGATCGATCTGATGGGGGCTTATATGCTGCCCGGTCTTGTTGATAGCCATACTCACATCAACGAGCTTGGGGCGACTTTTGATAATGTGGATCTTTTTGGTGTTGAAACAGAAGAAGAGGCGGCCCAGCGTGTGGTTGATTTTGTTGCTGAAAACAATATCCCGGAAGGGGAGTGGATTGTCGCTCGTGGTTACGACGAAGGAAAATGGGCTGATAAAAACCCAACTTACAAAATCATAACTGATGCGGTTCCCAGTAACCCCGTATATATGGACGGCGCTACCGGTTTTTCTGCTTATGGAAATAAAATGGCAATGGATGCCGCAGGCATTATCCGTGATGCAGAAAATCCAGTCGGCGGGATCATTGTGCGCGACGAAAGTGGTGATCCAACTGGTGAAGTGCGTAACCGCGGTGTGACGCTTTACCGAAACGCCATTCCCGAACTCAATGCACAGCAATGGAAACGCCGTCTAGGCAACGGCCTAAATGAAATGGCAAAGGCAGGCTTCACAACGGTTCATCAGGCGGGTGCTCATACACCAATGATGGATGCTTTCGAAGCAATGGAAGAAGAAGGTGCGCTTCCTATTCGTGTATACGCCATGATCAGTGGTCGCGATAAAGAACAAATGGACGCATGGCGCGCGTCCGGCCCTAAACGCTACGAGAGCGGTATGCTGTTTATTAATTCTGTTAAGGGCTATTATGATGGATCTCTCGGCGCGCGCGGTGCCAAATTGATCGAGGAATATTCAGATAGTCCTGGCACCATTGGTGTATCCGGTAAGGACTACGGATTTTTTGTCAACGAGATCGGCGCCATGGTGCAAGCGGGATTTCAGGTTAACATCCATGCTATTGGTGACGGTGGTAACAGGGAAGTCCTTCATTTCTTTCGGGATAATTTTGAGAAAAACCCTGAACTTCAGAAAAACCGTCACCGTATAGAACATGCGCAGGTAGTGCATGCTGATGATTTCAAGCTTTTTGATGACCTGGATATCATTGCGGCGGTTCAGCCACCATTTGTCGCTGAAGACAAGCTATGGACAGTGGATCGGGTCGGTGAAGAACGGGCCAAGGGGGCCTATGCGTGGCGGACGTTTCGGCGAAATAATGTCCCGCTTAGTTTTGGATCAGATCTGATGGGCTATGACTGGAATATATTCTATGGACTTCATTCTGCGATCACCAGAAAAAGTAAGAACCTTGAAGCTGGCGATGGTTGGTATCCAGATGAGAAACTCACTGCAGAAGAAGCGGTGCGTGGTTATACGACTGGTGCCGCATATGCTGCTTTTCTTGAAGATAAAACCGGAACTATCGAGGCCGGTAAATGGGCCGATATCACCGTTGTCGATTTGGATGTTCTCAATGTCGGCGAACAAACTCCAGCTGATCTCTTCAAAGGTAATGTGTTGATGACAATCGTCGGAGGCACTGTAGTTTACAAAAAATAACGTCAGGAGAGGGTAATGTCAGAGAACGAAGACAACGCGGGAATATTAACGCATCCACCGATTTTTTACATCGGTGCGATGCTTATCGGTTTTGGGCTGGATTATATATTTCCTCTTGCAATAGGGTACAAAAATATAACGGGGCCGGCATCAATTGTTGTTTTTTGTGTGGGGTTGGTTATTGCTGTTATGGGTTTTAAGAAATTTTCCCAACATAAACAAAGTCCCAGTGTGCATGCATCAGCTGTGCAGGTGTTTACGTCTGGAATATATTCTGTCACCCGAAACCCACTCTATCTAAGCCTGCTAATGCTGGTTATAACCATTGGCCTATATTTGGATAAAGCATGGCTGCTCTTTGTGTGTTTGCCGCTTGTCATACTTTTGACCAAACTTGTTATCGAGAAGGAAGAGGCCTATCTGGAGCGCAAGTTTGGTGAAGAATATCTCGACTACAAGAAAAAGGTCAGACGTTGGATTTAGAAGTATAATCTCTTCCGTTTTTTTGCTAATATTGCCGCCGAAGGGCGAAACAATAATAACTATATAATGGAGGACAGATTATGATGTCTAAAATATTGAAAACTACCCTTGTACTATTATCTTTTAGTTTTATCTCAGGCAACCAAGTTCACGCGCAAAATCTTGATGCAATTGTCGACGCGGCTGTTGCAAATCCTAATAGAGCCGAAACAAATTCGGTCCGTGATCCGCTACGAATGCCGGGTGACGTGATTAAATTTATGGGTGTAAAACCGGGCGATACCGTACTTGATATGGTTTCTAACGGTGGTTACTATGCAGAAATTCTTGCCGGTGTTGTTGGCGATGATGGGCGGGTGATTGCTCACATGTTCCCAAATGCTGGTATGGATCCAGATCAACCGTATGCCAAATATATTCGCGATAATGCGCACATGAGTAATGTTGTGCCGATCTACGCAAGTTTTAACGGACTTGATCTAAAAGAAAACACTTTGGATTATGTCTTTCTTATCCAGAATTTCCACGATTTCTATTTCGACCGTTTCGATGTTGATGTGGAACGTATTCTTGCCATGTACCGCAAAGCACTTAAACCGGGTGGCGTTATGGCAGTGATTGATCACCATGCGGGTGATGGTGCGCCAAGTACTTCTGGTAATACGGTTCATAGAATTGATCCAGCCGTGGTCAAAAAAGATATGGCAGCGGCAGGGTTCGTGCTGGAAGGTGAATTGGATGTTCTGTTAAACGACAGTGATGATCCAACCAAGTCCGTGTTTGATGAGACTGTTCGCGGTAAAACAAGTCGCTTCGTTCTGAAGTTTACCAACCCGTAAACACTTCAGTAATTGTTCTATCATAATCCCCCGTTCATAACGGGGGATTTTTTTTATCGTTGCTAATTCTCTGCGCTTTGCGTTATACAGGCTCGATTTTATTTAACCGAATGTGAGACTGAAATGGCATCTTATCAATATAGCTTTGTAATGAAGGGCGTTGGTAAAACTTACCCAGGCGCTAAACCGACCTTTAGTGATATTACGCTGTCATTTTTGCCGGATGCAAAGATCGCCGTCATCGGTGTAAACGGTGCTGGTAAATCCACATTGTTGAAAATTATTGCTGGTATTGATAAGGACTATGTCGGTGAGGCCTGGGCCGCCGAAGGTGTCCGCGTTGGCTACCTTGAGCAGGAACCTCATCTTGATGCAAATAAATCCGTTTTTGAAAATGTTATGGACGGCATGGGTGAGATCAAGCGCGTGGTTGATGAGTTTAATGAAATAAGCGCCAAATTCGCTGAACCTATGTCTGATGATGAAATGAACGAGCTTATAGCAAGGCAAGGTGAACTTCAGGATCAAATTGATGCCGCTGACGCCTGGGACCTGGACAGCCGTGTCGAACTTGCTATGGAAGCGCTGAGATGTCCGCCAAAGGATGCTGATGTCAATGTTCTTTCAGGAGGCGAGCGCCGCCGTGTCGCGTTATGCCGCTTACTATTGGAGAAACCTGAAATACTTCTCCTTGATGAACCAACCAACCATCTTGATGCGGAATCAGTCGCATGGCTTGAAAACCATCTTAAGGAATATGCAGGCACTGTTATTCTCGTGACCCATGACCGTTATTTCCTTGATAATGTTGTCAACTGGGTTCTTGAAATTGACCATGGGCGCGCCATTCCCTACGAAGGTCACTATTCATCTTGGCTTGAGCAAAAAGAAAAGCGTCTTCTTCAGGAGGAACGCATGGAAGCCGGCCGTAAACGTACCATGAAGCGCGAACTTAAATGGATCCAACAATCGCCGAAAGCCAGACAAGCAAAAAGTAAAGCTCGTATCAATGCGTACGATGATTTGCTTGCCGCTGCACAAGAAGGGCGTAACGGCGAAGCGCAAATTCAAATTCCCGTTGGCCCGCGGCTTGGTGGTGTGGTTATCGAAGCCGATAAATTATCAAAAGGTTTTGATGATCGCCTCCTGATTGATGATCTGAATTTTAGACTTCCTCCGGGTGGCATCGTCGGTGTTATCGGTCCCAATGGTGCCGGTAAATCCACGCTCTTTAAAATGATTACAGGCGATGAAAAACCGGATTCCGGCACTATCAAGATCGGTGAAACTGTTCTGCTTGGTCATGTAGATCAAAGCCGTGAAGGACTGGATGACAATAAATCCGTATGGGAAGAAATATCGGATGGCCTTGACGTATTCGATTTTAATGGCCGTAAGGTTCCGACCCGTGCTTATGTGGGAAACTTTAATTTTAAAGGTACTGATCAGCAAAAAAAACTTGGTCAACTATCTGGTGGAGAACGAAATCGTGTCCATCTGGCGAAAATGCTCAGGACGCCAGCGAACGTTCTGCTTCTCGATGAGCCGACAAACGACCTTGATGTGGAAACCTTAAGTGCGCTGGAAGCCGCGCTCGAGGATTTCGCAGGTTGCGCTGTTATCATTTCCCATGATAGATGGTTCTTAAACCGGATCGCCACACATATACTTGCCTTTGAGGGAAACTCTCATGTGGAATGGTTTGAAGGCAATTATGAGGATTATGAAGCCGATCGTCGCAGAAGACTGGGCGATGCCGCAGACCGACCCCACAAGATGCAGTATAAGAAGCTTACCCGTTAATTAGTTTGTAACATCCGATCCAAGGGATGTCGTGATTAACGGCTATTCTATTTTAGACTTAACAACACCGATATTCTGTTTCAAGACATCGGTAACTCCAGCGTCATCAGGAGCGTTTTCTAAAGCCATCGTAAAATCATCAAGAGATTTTGGGAAATCCTGCTGCATATAATACAGGGTTGCGCGGGTTTTTAAACTTTCCCAATGGGTCGGAGTGAGCTCAAGTGATGTGTTACATGCTTCCATGGCGTCATCAACTTTTCCGAGGCCGGTCAAACTTACACATACGCAGTTATAGGCCTCTTTATAAAACTCAGAGTAAGAATCTCCAGCTCGACTTTTTCTTTCTTCACCTCTTATGATTCTATTGGCGCGACTGACTGCTCTGTCGAATTTTTGTTCGTTGATAAATTTACGAATGTTGCGAATAGCTTTAATGTCAGCTTCATTCATACTTTCTGTAATAACATTTGATCGTCCTGTCGAAGTAGATGTCTGTGCTAGAGACAGGGAGGGTATTGCGAAGGCAATAACCAATATCATGGATCCAAAAATGGTTTTCATATTAAGGTAGTTCTTCATAGGTTATCCCCCGTTTGAAATGTATGTAAAAGTGCTTTGTCAGTGTAATAATGAGTATAGACTAATATCAAATCACTTCATTGTGAACTTCATTCTATTAAATTGGTTTTGCGATCTCTCAATTAAGTGTTATTTTTGTCTTTTTCTCTAAATATAAAAACACGGGCTGTATGGCCGAGAGCTAGCAAATAGAGGCTCAATGCCACCACAGGCGACCACCAAGTCAGGTCTGGCCAGCCCGTAAAAAGCATCAGCCCTAATACGCCCGCCAGATAGCCACAATATACAACACTCTCAATGTGCCGACTGGAAAAAGAATACCTGCCCTCGATGACTATGTAAGCACCGCTCCCTGCGAGATAACCCCCCAGAATTTGCTCAACTGTGAAATAATCCTCAGCGGCATCGCTAAGAATGAGCCCGCAAGCTATGAATGTGACAACCATCACGCTAAATCGCCAGAAAAAGCCTGGATTTATCCCGTATTTTATTAAGATAACAGCCTGTGTCATTGCCGTTATTAGCAAAATGGTACCAATCAATGCTACTTCATCGACGGCACCGATTATCGGCAGTAAAATGCCGATAAGGCCAAGAACTGTGTAGGCGGGCCATTGCATGAGCAGCATGGTTCGGCTTGCTTTGATCGCGTTGTGGCGTTTGATTTCTTCTTTGGAGGGTTCAGAATTTTCATTGCTATCTTGTGTCATTTCGATCGTGCTCTTGTTATTATTTTTCCACATATTAGTTGCAAAAGAGGCAAAAACACAAGATCAAAGAAACTTAGAATTCAAAATCATCCTCAAAATCGTCAAATTCTTCATCGAACAAATCTTCTTCTTCACTGGTATCCAGATCACCATTGTTGATGTCATAGAGGCGCAACTGGCGGTAGCTACTACGCATGGTGGCATAGAAGTCTGTAGAAGATTTGCTTAGATCGTCGAGCGTTTCAAGGTTTTCCTCACGGTAAATAAGACCTCTTAAAGCTAGTCTGCCATAGCGAACATAAGTCCAGTTTTTGTGAGAAAGCCACATGCTTACCGGATCGTAAAAGAAATCAACAACAAATCCTGAAAAATCCCGTGCATTAGAAGGGCCGAGGAAGGGCAGCATAATAAATGGGCCTTCTGGAATCCCCCAAACCGCAAACGTTTCTCCAAAATCTTCGTTGTGGCCTTTGATGCCCCAATTTGAGGCGGTATCAAAAGTGCCCAAAAGCCCAAATGTGCTGTTGATGAGGAAGCGTGTGAATGATGTGCCAGCCCTTTTAGGTTCAGCTTGCAGCACGTCATTTACAAATGTTACAGGTTCACGCCAATTGGTGACAAAATTTGAGATTCCATCACGGATATCCGGTGGTCCCCACATGCGGTAGAGGCGCGCGGTCGGCTCGAGTATCGTTTCATCAAACAAATTATTAAAAGCAAAAATTTGCCTGTTCATAGGTTCAAGCGGATCATTCGCTTCGTCATAAATGAGGCGAGCTTCCATGTCGCTCTCCGGCGGCCGTTTGGCGCAGGAAGTCGCTAGAACAAGCATAAAACAAACCATAAGTGTTTTTATGGCAATATTTTTTGCGTTTTTTATGATGAATTGGCAGCCAAGCATTGTTTTTCTACGAAGGATCAATTTTTATTGATTTCATTTCTAGCGTTTGTTGATGAATATTTCATGAACAACAGAATAGTTTTATTTAAAACATATTCATAGCATTATATTAACCATATTTGGAAAAACTGAATCTCGGCGGCGAATATCAGTTAATTCAATACAAGTTAAGATATTATAGATTGAGTTTGGGGGGAGAATTGCTTAATTTCCGTTACTTCGGGCCTCCGAAATTCGGATGTTATGTTCAACAATTCGTCTGATGTTTTTTACGTCAGGCATTCTCTCGAGTGCGCTGCGGTAATCGGCAAGAGCCTCGGAATATTTTCCGGTTTTATAATTAAGTGATCCGCGACTATTGATAGCTTGCCAGCGTCTAGGCGAATGTTCAATCGCAGTGTTGCACGCGGTCATGGCTTCATCAAACTGTTTATTCGCTGTTAGGCTTAGGCAAAGTGCATTATAAGCATTATATTGAGTAGCAGATACTTCGCCTGACCTTTCATTATTCATTACATGATGAACCAGTTTTTCCGCTTCGCGAACGGCGCTTTCTGTTTTACCTTCGTTGATCAATTTTCTTATTATTTTTAAAGTCTCGTCGTTACCAAAATTAATGGTCGCCCCGACCACGGAACCTGTCCATGGCTCAAAGTCTTGGGCTTGGCCGGGAGCAGTACCAATCCAGAGTGCCAAAACCACAAATACTGCTGCTATTTTTTCGCTAAGATTAAACATGAAACGATCAAATGACTTTCCGATTATAATATATTGTTTACAATAGGCCTAAACAGAATAAAAGTCACCACAACAAAGATTTTTATTGTGGTGACGATATTCTTAGTTCTTCGCTTCTGCAAGTCGAATATTATGTTCAAGGACCGATGAAATATCACCGACCTGAGGTGCGTTTTCAAGCGCCAAGCGGTAATCTTTTACAGCGTCGGCGAATTTTCCAGTTCTGTAATTTAAAGAACCGCGGCTATTATAGGCGAACCAGCGATTTGGCGAATCTTTAATGGCTGTGTTGCATGCTTCTAGCGCCTTGTCATAGCTCTTTTGCGCTGTAAGGCTGATGCATAAAGCGTTGTAGGCATCGTACCGGTATCTCGTTGTTTTACCGGAACGGGAATTAGCTTCAATGCCCTCAACATATCTTTCGGCTAAACGAACAGCATCTGTTATGTCGCCCTCGTTCAGCTTTCTTCTGATGTCGCTTAACATGTCATTGGATCCTACAATGAAGTTGGATCCGGCAACAGATCCAGTCCACGGGTCTGTTGCTGTTTGTGCATTGGTTAAAGCTGGAATAGCAAGCAGTCCTATAGTGATTAGTGCGCCCGCCGCAGCTGTTTTAAGTTTAGGTAATTTTAATGTGCAATTACTCATAGTCTTTCCTTTATTTCTTTCTACTCGACCCGAAACCTATATATACTCTTGTTTCAAGGTTAAAATTTAAGCATTCACTTTCCGTTCTATATACATATTAAGTGGTTATTCTTCTAGATTAGTCAATTCACAATAGATGCTATATTGATCACATTAATGTTATTTACATTATATAAATATATCTTTATATATTTCTTTATAAGAACGGAAGGTGACAGGATGGAGCTTACTTTAGAAGATTTGTTGAATGCCTTGAAGGCTGCAGGGGAAGAAACGCGCCTGCGTATCCTCGCGCTTTTTAAAAGTGGCGAGCTTACGGTAACAGAACTTGTGACGGTATTGAGACAAAGTCAACCAAGGATTTCAAGACATCTTAGACTTCTTTGTGAGGCAGGACTTTTGGAACGTCACCGCGAAGGAACATGGATTTTTTATCGCCTTGCGGATGTAGGCGACAAGGCAGAGTTGGTGAAATCAATCATGGACTATATTCCTTATTCGGATCAGATACTTCAGCATGATCAGGAAAGGCTTCGCCAGGTAAAAGAGGAAAGAGACCGAAAAGCAGCAAAATATTTCCAAGAAAACGCAGCTAACTGGGATAAGATTAGGTCACTCTACGTGCCCGAACGCCAAGTCGAAGATTATCTTCTTGAAGTGACAGCTGATCTTGAAATAGGCGACTTGCTTGACGTTGGTACAGGTACGGGACGAATGCTGGAGTTATTTTCACCGCACGCTGAACATGGCATTGGCATAGACCTAAGTAGGGAAATGCTAGGTGTTGCAAGGTCTCATCTCGAGAATAACGCCATAAATAATATGCAGGTGCGTCAGGGCGATATGTATGATCTGGCTTTGAAGGATAGTAGTATGGATCTGGTGCTTTTTCACCAGGTGCTTCATTTTGCAGATGACCCTTTGGCGGCGATCAGGGAAACGGCGCGAATATTGCGCCGCGGCGGAATTGTGATTGTTGTCGACTTCCTGCCCCATAAGAACGAGAAAATGCGTGAGGAACATGCCCATAGAAGACTCGGGTTTTCCCAGACCGAGGTAAATGATTGGTGCAAGGTAGCAGGTCTTGAGATTACATCAACTGAAGTGATGAAGGGCAGAGAACTGGACCTCGCAATTTGGGTAGCAACGAAAAAATAAAAGAAAAATGTGATGAACAAAGACGAAAAACAAAACCATTTAAGACCAAGTCTTTTTGCAGAGCAGGCAAAAGACATTGACGTTTCATTCGAGTTTTTCCCGCCTAAAACGGAGAAGATGGAAGAGACGCTTTGGCAAAGTATTCGCAAATTGGAAAATCTCAATCCGTCAATGGTGTCGGTTACTTACGGTGCTGGCGGTGGGACCAGAGAGCGCACCCACGCTACAGTTGCCCGTATTTTAAAGGAAACAAGCCTTACACCAGCAGCTCATTTGACCTGTGTCGGCGCAACCCGGCAAGAAGTGGATGAGGTTGCGCGAGACTACTGGCGGGAAGGTGTACGTCATATTGTCGCCCTTCGCGGTGATATGCCGACCATTGGGCAAGCTTACAAACCGCATGATCAGGGCTACGAAAATGCAGCCGATCTAGTGGCGGGGTTAAAGAAAATTGGTGATTTTGATATCTCTGTGGCGGCCTACCCGGAAAAGCATCCGGATAGTAGTGATGTAAATACAGATATTGATAACCTGAAGCGTAAAATCGATGCTGGTGCTAACCGTGCCATCACCCAATATTTCTTTGATGTGGATGTCTACTTCCGCTTCATGGATAAAGTTCTGGCGGCCGGAATTGATGTGCCGATTGTGCCGGGCATTATGCCCGTTACTAACTTTAAAATGGCGAAAAACTTTTCTGAACGTTGCGGAACATCGGTACCAAAATGGCTGGAGAGGCTTTTCCAGGGACTGGAAGATGCGCCTGACATCAAGCGGCATGTGGCGTCAATGATCGCTGCAGAACAATGTTTGAGACTTTATCGCGGTGGCGTAAAAAATTATCATTTTTATACCCTTAATCGCGCAGAACTCACTTATACCATTTGCCATATTCTTGGGATTAGAGAAGAAGGAGGAGCATCATGACCAATCGTTCAAAACAGCTTCAGGACGCTTTGTCCGAGAGAATACTCGTGCTCGATGGTGCCATGGGTACCATGATCCAGTCGTACAAGTTTGAAGAAGAGGATTTTCGAGGCGAACAATTCAAGGATAAGAATAATGCAATCAAAGGAAATAATGATATTCTCGCAATAACGAAGCCAGATGTGATTCGCGATATTCATAAGGAATTTCTGGAGGCGGGCGCTGATATTATTGAAACAAACAGTTTTAATGCCACAAGCATTTCACAGGCTGACTATCAAATGGAAGATGTGGTTTACGACCTTAATGTTGCTTGTGCCAAAGTAGCGCGGGAGGCGGCCGACGAATTTACCGCGCTTACACCGGATAAGCCGCGCTTTGTAGCGGGGGTTTTGGGCCCAACCTCACGTACGGCATCGCTTTCTCCAGATGTCAACGATCCAGCGTTTCGTAATGTCAGCTTTGATGAACTTGTCGGGACTTATAAAGAAGCAACTAAAGGCCTTATTGATGGGGGCGTGGATATCATTCTTATTGAGACAATATTTGACACTTTGAACGCAAAGGCAGCAATTTTTGCGGTGCAAACAACGTTCGAAGAAATGGGGGTTGAGCTTCCAATTATGATTTCTGGTACAATAACAGACGCTTCGGGGCGGACATTATCAGGGCAAACGGCTGAAGCGTTTTGGTATAGTATTCGTCACGCCAACCCGATCAGTGTCGGGTTTAACTGCGCTCTCGGCGCTAAAGATCTTCGTCAACATGTGGCGTCTCTTTCAAAAGTGGCCGATACGGCGATCTCTTCACATCCCAATGCTGGCCTTCCCAATGAAATGGGTGAATATGATGAAAGTCCGGAACATATGGCGGAGCAGATAAAGGAATGGGCGCAAAGCGGATTTTTGAATATCGTCGGTGGTTGCTGCGGAACCCGACCTGCCCATATTCGCGCCATCGCAGATGCAGTGGCGGATTGCGCACCGCGTAAAATTCCTGAAATTGAACCCCATATGCGCCTCAGTGGCCTCGAACCCTTTAAGGTAATCTGATATGACAAAAAGACAGGGTATTTTTATCAATGTTGGTGAACGAACCAACGTTACCGGATCGGCAAAGTTTAAGAAGCTTATTTTAAACGGTGACTTTGATGAAGCGCTTGAAGTCGCTCTTCAGCAAGTCGAATCTGGTGCACAGATCATTGACGTCAATATGGATGAAGCGATGCTCGATTCAGAAGCGGCGATGGTCAAATTTCTCAATCTTATAGCGTCTGAGCCGGATATTTCACGGGTCCCTATTATGGGTCCAGGGTAAGGCGATTGTCAACAGTATTTCCCTGAAAGAAGGGGAAGAAAATTTCATTGAGCAGGCAAAGCTCATTAAGCGTTACGGTGCGGCAGCCGTTGTTATGGCGTTTGATGAGAAAGGACAGGCAGATACTTTGGAGCGCAAATACGATATTTGCGAGCGATCCTACAAAGTCCTGACTGAAAAGGTTGGTTTTCCACCTGAGGATATAATCTTTGATCCAAATATTTTCGCGGTGGCCACTGGAATAGAAGAACATAATAATTACGGTGTTGATTTTATTGAAGCGACGAGAAAAATTACCGATAATTTGCCGTACTGTCATGTGTCTGGTGGAGTCAGCAACGTATCTTTTTCTTTCCGTGGCAACAATCCTGTCCGTGAAGCCATGCATAGTGTGTTTTTATATCACGCCATTCAGGCAGGGATGGATATGGGGATCGTAAATGCCGGTATGATGACGGTTTATTCGGAAATTCCCGATGAGCTTCGCGAGCGTGTCGAAGATGTGATCCTTAATCGCCGCGACGATGCCACGGACCGCCTGCTTGAAATTGCCGATAAATATAAAGGCGTTAAAGGCGAGGTGAAAAAAGAAGATCTTGAATGGCGTAATGGCAGCGTAGAAGAACGCCTTTCTCATGCATTAGTCAAAGGAATAACAGCCTTTATAGAAGAAGACACAGAAGAAGCACGTCAGAAATTTGACCGGCCTATCCAGGTGATCGAAGGGCCACTGATGGTGGGAATGAATGTGGTTGGTGACCTTTTCGGCTCCGGTCAAATGTTTTTACCACAAGTGGTGAAATCTGCGCGGGTGATGAAACAGTCTGTCGCGTACCTTCTTCCATTTATTGAAGATGAGAAAGTCGACGGCGAGGGTTCATCGTCAAACGGAAAAATTCTTATGGCCACGGTTAAGGGCGATGTCCATGATATTGGTAAAAATATCGTCGGTGTTGTGCTTCAATGTAATAATTATGAAGTCATCGATATGGGTGTCATGGTGTCATGCGAGGATATTCTCGCCAAAGCAAAAGCAGAAAATGTCGATATGATCGGTCTTTCGGGACTAATCACACCGTCCCTTGAAGAAATGTGTACGGTGGCCAGCGAAATGGAAAGGCTTGATATGAATTTACCGCTGCTGATCGGCGGTGCCACCACGTCAAAGGTTCACACAGCGGTAAAAATTGCCCCAAATTACAGCGGTCCCCTGGTTTATGTGCTTGATGCATCACGCGCTGTTGGCGTCGCTGGCAGTTTGTTGGGTGAAACGACAAAAGAAAAATTCAGCGCCGAGGTGTCAAAAGAATATAATGATATGCGCGTGAAATATGAGAGCCGCGATAAGTCAGACAATCAAATATCCATCAATGAAGCGCGGGCAAATCAATTTAAAATAGACTGGAAGGGCTACGTTCCGGAGAAACCAACCTTTACTGGGTTAAAGACTTTTGATGAGTATGATTTTTCTGAACTGGCAGGGACAATTGACTGGACACCATTTTTCCGAACTTGGGAGCTCGCCGGTACCTACCCGAAAATTCTCAAGGATGATGTGGTAGGACAAAGTGCTCGTGATCTCTTTAAAGATGCGCAGGCCATGCTTGAGAAAATTATTGATGAAAAATGGTTGAAAGCAAAGGCCGTTATCGGTTTCTGGCCAGCAAACTCAGTAGGTGATGACGTTGAGCTCTACGCAGATGAGGCGCGACAAAACCCCGTGGATACGGTTCACTTTTTGCGCCAGCAAATGAAAAAGCGCAGCGGTAAGGCAAATATGTGTCTGGCCGATTTTATAGCGCCGAAAAAAACCGCTATTCAAGATTATATGGGCGGATTTGCGGTCACCGCAGGAATTGGAATCGAGCAAAAACTTGAGCTGTTCGAAGGCAAGCATGACGACTATAGCAGCATCCTGCTTAAGGCACTCGCCGACCGCTTCGCCGAATCGTTCGCTGAGCATATGCATATGCGAGTCCGAAAAGAATTCTGGGGTTATGCTGCGGACGAAAATTTTGATAATGAAGCATTTATCAAGGAGAAATACCGCGGTATTCGTCCGGCTCCCGGCTATCCGGCATGCCCGGACCATACGGAGAAGAGTGGTCTGTTCGCACTGCTTAATGCGCGGCAAAATGCGGGTATCGAGCTGACTGATAGTATGGCAATGCTGCCAGCATCTTCAGTGAGCGGTTATTATTTTGCCCATCCGGAAAGTCAGTATTTTGGCCTTGGTAAAATATCAAAAGATCAGGTTAAGGACTATGCCAAACGCAAGGATATGGAGCTGAGACTTGCCGAAAGGTGGCTCGCGCCAAATCTTGGCTACGAGCGCGGATAATCTTAAGCCCTTGCGAAATTCGGTTTTCTTCTATAAAATGCTACCCATCAGTAACATTATTATTGAGTGAGGAAATATTCGTTGGATAACAAGCCAAAAACCATAGAGGACTGGCGAAAGCTGGTTTCAGGTGAGCTTCGAAACAAGCCACTGGATGATCTGAATTGGCCAACCCCAGAAGGGATCGAAGTTAAGCCGCTTTATACAGCGGATGATCTGGAGACCGTTGCTCATAAAGATAATCTACCGGGATTTTTTCCTTATACCCGTGGGGTCAGAGGATCAATGTATGCAGGGCGTCCTTGGACGATAAGGCAATATGCGGGTTTTTCCACTGCTGAAGAAAGTAACGCATTTTACCACCGAAATCTGGATGCAGGGCAGATGGGGCTCTCTATTGCCTTTGATCTGGCAACTCACCGTGGTTATGACAGTGACCATGAACGGGTGGAAGGGGACGTTGGCAAAGCCGGTGTTGCCATCGACAGTGTCGAGGATATGAAAATTCTATTTGATGGTATACCCCTTGATAAAATGTCTGTTTCCATGACTATGAATGGTGCGGTCATACCATGCCTTGCATTTTATATTGTCGCTGCAGAAGAGCAGGGCGTAAAGCATGATCAGCTTAGCGGTACTATTCAGAACGATATTTTAAAAGAATTCATGGTGCGAAACACTTACATCTATCCGCCAGAGCCAAGCATGCGTATTGTTGGTGATATTATTGAATATACCTCAAAGGAAATGCCACAATATAATAGCATCTCTATTTCCGGATACCATATGCAGGAAGCAGGATCAAATCAGCTGCAAGAACTCGCCTATACGCTGGCAAACGGTATGGAATATGTCCGTACCGCGATGGCCAAGGGACTAGATATTGACGATTTCGCCCCGCGTCTCAGCTTCTTCTTTGCCATTGGAATGAATTTCTTTATGGAAGTTGCTAAGCTCCGTGCCGCCAGAACCATTTGGGCGCAGATCGTGGAAAATTTTGGTGCCAAAAACCCAAAAAGCATGATGCTGAG
Organism: uncultured Kordiimonadaceae bacterium; assembly: GCA_963976585.1. Classification (GTDB taxonomy): domain Bacteria; phylum Pseudomonadota; class Alphaproteobacteria; order Sphingomonadales; family Emcibacteraceae; genus Pseudemcibacter. The sequence goes on along the minus strand of CAXBLS010000027.1, from coordinate 13,393 downwards.
AACCCATTGTCAAACCTCAGGTGCGTCGCTGACAGAAAAAGATCCTTATAATAATGTGATCAGAACCACCATCGAAGCCATGGCGGCAATGTGCGGTGGCACCCAGTCATTACACACAAATTCATTTGATGAGGCTATAGCCCTGCCGACGGATACATCGGCACGAATTGCTAGAAACACCCAGATCATCCTGCAAGAAGAAACCAACATGACCAATGTGGTTGATCCACTTGGCGGATCTTATTATGTGGAAAGTCTGACCGATCAGTTGGTTCAGGAAGCCTGGAAAATCATCACTGAAATTGAGGATATGGGCGGCATGACCAAAGCGGTCGCGAAAGGGCTTCCCAAGCTAAATATCGAAAAGGCAGCGGCCATGAAGCAGGCACGGGTCGATAAGGGTGAAGAAACAGTGGTTGGGGTTAACAAATACCGTTTGGCCGAAGAAGATGAAATTAACATCCTCAAGATAGATAACGTTGCTGTGCGAAAATCCCAGATCAAAAAGCTTAAAAAAATCCGTAAGCATCGCGACGAGGAAAAGTGTCAGGCGACACTATCAGCGCTCACAGATGCTGCGAAGGGAAATGACAATCTGCTGGAAAAAGCCATTGAAGCGGCCCGCGCACGTGCTACACTTGGTGAAATATCAGATGCCATGGAAGACGTATTCGGGCGTCATCGCGCCGATATAAAATCGATCTCTGGCGTATATGGAGCCGCTTATAAAGGGGATGAGAATTACGTGGGTATTCAGAAAAAAGTAGAAAAATTTGCCGAAAAGGTTGGACGTCGTCCGCGCATACTGGTCGCCAAGATGGGTCAGGACGGTCACGACCGCGGGGCAAAAATTATCGCAACAGCATTTGCCGATATTGGTTTTGATGTTGATGTGGGGCCACTTTTTCAGACGCCCGCTGAAACGGCCCGTGAAGCCATTGAAAATGATGTTCACATCATTGGTGTTTCCTCGCAGGCAGCAGGTCATAAAACACTCATCCCAAGTTTGATTGCCGCGCTTAAAGGTGAAGGTGCTGATGATATTCTTGTGGTCGCGGGAGGGGTTATTCCCACTCAAGATTATGATGAGCTTTATAAAGCTGGTGTTTCGGCAATATTCGGCCCTGGAACCAATATTCCTGATGCGGCCTCTAAAATTCTTGATGTCCTTGAGGAGCAATTTTGATTTATAGATACCTTTCAGCCTTTTTCATTTTTATCCTGTTCTCAGCCCCAACGATTGCCGCGCAGTGGACCGAGCGCGCTGAGATAAAGTCCATATTCACTGACGCAGATGTGGTGGGTACTTTTGTTCTTTATGATGTAAGCGCAGATGAGTTTATAGGATTTAACCAAGCCCGTGCGCAGACACGATATATCCCGGCCTCAACCTTTAAAATTGCCAATAGCCTGATCGGACTTTCCGTCGGTGCCGTTCAGAATGTAGATGAAATACTACCTTACGGTGGCGGAAAGCAATTTATCAAAGCTTGGGAGAATGATATGTCGCTTCGTGACGCGATCAAAATATCAAATGTTCCAATATACCAGGAGCTTGCCCGTAGAATTGGCCTTTCTCGGATGCAGGAAAATGTCAGAAGATTAGACTATGGAAATATGGACATTGGCCCTGTTGTCGATAGGTTTTGGTTAGACGGCCCGCTGGAAATAAGCGCCATAGAACAGGTTTTATTTGTCTCGAAGCTGGCGCAAGGTGAACTCGACTTGTCTGCTACCGATCAGCAGGCAGTCGCAGAAATCCTTGAAATTGAAAAAACAGATGAGCGAACTTTATACGCGAAAACCGGCTGGCAAACGGCGACCGACCCCGGCATCGGCTGGTGGGTTGGTTGGGTTAAACGTGGCGATAAAATATATGCGTTCGCCCTTAATATCGACATGAACGAAATCGAAGACGCAAGCAAAAGAATTGACCTCGGCAAAGCCAGCTTGAAAGCATTGGGCTTGCTATAATTTTTCAAGAATTTTATCGGCGATTTCTATATAGGCTTTGGTATGGGGACTATCAGGTTGACTGATGACAATTGGATTTCCATTGTCCGAGCTTTCCCTGATATCCATATCTAGCGGGATTGAGCCAAGAAAATCCATATTTTTCTCATTTGCTGTATCACGTGCGCCGCCGTGGCTGAAAATATCGGATCGCTCACCGCAATGGGGACAAATGAAGTAACTCATATTTTCAATGATACCGAAAATGTTAGTTTTCGTCTTATCAAACATGGTGATGGCTTTTCGAGCGTCAATCAGGGCCAGGTCCTGCGGTGTGGAAACAATCACGGCGCCGTCGAGTTTAATATTTTGCACCATAGTTAGTTGCGCATCGCCAGTGCCGGGGGGCAGATCAAGGATCAGCACGTCAATGGGCCCAAATAGATCCCACTTCACATCACGAAGCATTTGTTGAATGGCCCCCATGACCATGGGGCCGCGCCAGATGGTCGCCGCATCTTTTTCCATAAGATAGCCGATCGACATGCTGACAATATCGTGATTTTCAAGCGGGGTTATTTTGCCATCATCAAGGCTTTCCGGCCTAGCGTCCGGTAGGCCCATCAGCCGCGGTACGCTTGGCCCGTAAATATCCAGATCAAAGATTCCGGCCTTGAGCCCAAGTTTACTAAAAGCGAGGGCCAAGTTAATAGAGGTGGTCGACTTGCCGACGCCGCCTTTACCGCTAGCCACAGCAATCACATGCTTTACTCCGGCAATGCCGTCTGGGCCTTCCTGTGGTGGGGGCGTGCCATGCCCGCCAAAGGCGCGCTTCTCACCGAATCCCGGTTTTGGTGGCGCGCTTGCGGCATCGCGTTCTGCGGTAAGAACTGATGTAACTTTATCAACGCCGGATATTTGCATCAGCAACCGGTCGCAGCTTTGTCGGATACCTTCCATCATTTCAGCTTCATTTGGATCAATGCTCATCACAAAGCCAACTGCCCCATCCTTGATAACCAGCCCCTGAACTATGCCGAGATCCATGATGTTTTTACCAGATTTTGGATGATTGATGGTTTTTAGGGCTTCAATGAGTGTTTCGCGCTTGACGTCTGTCATTTCGTTATTACCTATAGTACAAATAAAATTGTTCCGCCGTTGAAGTGGGGCAGTTCATAGCATATAAGATAGATATAATTTTTTTAAAGGGAATTATGTTGCTTTCGCGCATAATTTCGCAAAATACTTATGAGGAGCAGTAAATGTCGTGGCAAAATAATGGTGGTGACGATCGTGGACCGTGGGGGCAAGGCCCCAAAAAAGGTGGCGGCGGACAACCGCCAGACATTGATGAACTTATCCGAAAAGGCCAGGATAAATTCCGCAGCGTATTTGGCGGCGGCGGCAGCAGCGGCAGTGGCGGCAGCGGTGGAGGCGGTGAGAGCCTCGGCGGTGGTAAGAGCTACAGCTTAATTTTTCTCGGCATCATTGCCATCTGGCTCTATATGTGTGTCTATATTGTTGATACGGATGAGCAGGCAATTGTTCTTCGTTTCGGTAAATGGGTTGAAACCACAGATCCCGGCATTCATTTTCTAATTGCGCCATTTGAAAGCAAACAGCTTACCAAAGTTACTGCCGTGAATGTCATCCAGATCGGTTTTGGCAATACGGTTCTTGCGCAAAAAGAACGCCAAATGCTAACTGGAGATGAGAATATTGTCGACGCACCATTTTCAATTATGTGGCGCATCAGTGACCCTGCCCGATATCAGTTTAATCTCCGCGATCGGGAAGAAACAATAAAATCAATCGCTGAAAGCGCCATGCGTGAGGTCGTCGCAAAAACCGATGTTCAAAATGTTATGACCAATAACAAAGATGGTATCGAGCTTGAGGTTATGCAGATAACACAAGATATTCTGAGACGTTACGAAGCCGGTATTGAAATTACCCAAGTGAAAATGGAAGACGTCAAACCACCAGCGGAAATTTCCGATGCGTTCAACGATGTTCAAAAGGCAGAAGCCGATAGAGAAAGAACCATCAGTCTTGCCAAGCTTGAGCAAAATAAAATAGTACCTCAAGCCCGCGGCCAAGCCGCACGCATGTTGCAAGAAGCAGAAGGATATAAGCAAAAAGTTATTGCTGAAGCCGAAGGTGAAGCGTCTCGTTTCGAAGCGATCCTTGGTGAATATGCAAAAGCCAAGGAAGTGACCCGTACGCGACTGTATCTTGATGCCATGCAGCAGGTTCTATCCGGTACTGATAAAATAGTGATCGATAGTAAAGGCGGCGGGGTTGTTCCATACCTTCCGCTTTCTGAGCTCAATAAAAAATCAACCGTTCAGCAGCAATAGGATAAGATTATGAAAAATTTAAAAGTTATTATTGCCCTTGTGGTTGTTGGCGGCGGACTGATGTTATTTGGTTCTTCTACATATCAGGTGAAAGAAACCGATCAAGCGATCGTGCTTGAGTTTGGTGAATGGAAAAAAACAGTTCAGGATGCGGGCCTTCATTTTAAAATTCCACTTATTCAGGATGTAATTTTCTTTGATCGTCGTATCCGCCTTTTGGATATGCCGGAGATTATTGTGATTACGTCAGACCAAAAACGTATGATTGTGGACGCCTTTACCGAATTTCGTATTCAGGACCCGCTCAAGGTTTATCAAGCCGTTCGCAACGAACTTGGTGCTGAAAACCGTCTTTCCATTATCACCAATTCAAACCTGCGTAAGGTATTTGGTGTTCAGGAACTGCAGAAAGCATTGAGCGGTGAGCGCGGCGAACTTCGCCAAAGTATCCGCGATGCTGTTTTGCAGGAATCAGTAGATCTTGGTATTGAAATCGTAGACTTACGTATTAAACGTACCGACCTGCCGGAAGAAAACAGTGCACCCATCTTTCAGAGTATGATCGCCGACCGTAATCAGGTTGCGCGAGAAATTCGTGCACGTGGTGAAGAAGAAGCGCTTCGCATTACGTCGAAAGCAGAACGTGATCGTACGGTTATTATGGCCGAGGCAACACGTGATTCTGAAAAACTACGTGGTGAGGGCGATGCGGTTGCATCAAAAACATATGCAGATGCCTATAGTAGAGATCCTGAATTTTATGCTTTTTATCGTTCGATGGAAGTTTATAAAAATTCCATGAAAAATAATGATACGTCGATGGTACTTTCACCGGACAGTGAATTTTTCAAATATTTTGAAAATAAGGAAGGTAATGACTAAGCATAAATGACTGAGATATTCATAGCGGTGGGAATAGTTTTTGTGATTGAGGGCTTGTTATATGCCCTCTTTCCTGCCTCTATGAAAGATATGATCAAAGTGGCGTTGACTCAAAGCGATAGCGATCTTAGGTTGGTTGGCTTGATCGCAATATTTATAGGGTTGGTGATTATATATTTGTTAAAATGACGGTTTTCACGTTTTTGTTACGTAGTATGACCGTAATTTCGTCATAATTGATGATAATATAAAACTGTAAGTAAAAATTAATTCTAAAGATTAAATCTATCAGGAATAAAAATGATGAATATTAGTAAACGATTTGCGGGGGCAATTCTTATATTGGTTTATATGATCGTCTCCCCATCATTATCAAGCGCCCAGGGTATACCGGAAAGTTTTGCGGATCTTTCCGAAAAGCTGCTGCCCGCAGTTGTCAATGTCTATACAACACAAAATATCCGTGTTGACCGCAGAGGCGGTGGAAACAGTTTCCCACCGGGCTCCCCTTTTGAAGAATTCTTTAGAAGGTTCCAAAACCCTGATCAGGAAGGCGATAGTGAAAGCGATGATGGTAACAGTCGCCCACGCGTTCAGCAAAGACGTTCCCTAGGCTCCGGTTTTATCATTGACGCCAGTGGTATTATCATCACCAATAACCATGTGATTGATGATGCCGATGAAATATCTATTCGTCTTCATGACGGAACAGAACTTGAAGCGGAACTGATCGGTAAAGATGACAAGGTTGATCTTGCCGTACTCAAAGTGGAAACGGACGAAGATCTTCCGTTTGTATCTTTTGGTGATGATAGTAAGTCTCGCGTTGGTGACTGGGTTTTGGCCATTGGTAACCCGTTTGGCCTTGGCGGTACGGTAACGGCCGGCATTATTTCCGCCAGCGACCGCAATATCCAATCTGGGCCTTATGACCAATATATTCAGACAGACGCTTCCATTAACCGGGGCAACAGTGGCGGCCCAATGTTTAACATGGACGGTGAAGTGATCGGTATTAATACGGCTATCTATTCTCAGTCCGGTGGTAATATCGGCATTGGTTTTGCAGTTCCATCAACACAGGCGAAGATCGTTGTCGATCAGCTTCGTGAATTTGGCCGTACAAAACGTGGTCGCATTGGCGTTCGCATCGGCCCTGTATCAGATGAGATCGCCGAAAGCCTGGGCATGGATGAAGCCACAGGTGCAATCGTCAGTACAGTTGAAGAGGATAGCCCGGCTAGTAAAGCCGGCGTTGAATTTGGCGATATTATTATTGAATTTGACGGCACCAAAATCGAAGAACTTCGCGATCTAACGACCAAAGTTGCCAATACTGAAATTGGCAGCACAGTTGATATGATTGTGCTCAGAAAAGGTGAGCGCGTCACACTTCGCATCACCATTGACGAGCTTGACGAGGGCGCGTCATCTGCAGAAGAAGAGGCGGAAGAAGAGGCCGCTGAAGAACTGGAATCTGTTCTTGGCCTCAGCCTTACCAACCTTGATGACGAAGCTCGTGAAGAGCTTGAAATTGACGAAGAAATCGAAGGCGTTCTGATCACCAGGGTCGATTATGATAGTGGTAGAGATGGGCTTCGTGGCCTGCGCCGCGGTGATGTTATCGTCGAGGTGACCCAACAGGAGGTCAAGTCGGTGGAAGATGTCAAAGCACGCATCGAAGATCAGCGTGAAGCGGGTCGTTCAGTGGTTCTGCTATCCATTTACAGACGAGGCCAATACGCCCACGTACCGGTGAAGCTGGACGAGGACGAATAACCAATTGAATATTATCCAATGAAGGAAGGCCCGGATATTAACCGGGCCTTTTTTTATTTTCTGGCCGGCTTGCAATTACTTCCTATTTCCCATAGGATTTTCGACGAAGGATTTGACCTTAAAAAAATAAAAACTAATGGGAGACCCTAATGGGATTATCAAGTTTATTGAAAGTGACTGCGATTCTTGCTGCGACAACAGTGGCCGCGAACGCTGCGGATACCATTCGCGGTTTTACGAAAGAAAACAGCGATAAGCAATATGCACTCGAAGCTGAGATCGACAAGCGTATAAATGTCCAGAACATGGATGAATGGATGAAATATATGACATCCAGACCCCATGCCACAGGCCAGCCTTTTGATAAGGAAGTCGCTGAATTTATCGCAAGTAAATATGAGGAATGGGGTTACGATACTGAGATTGAAGCGTACGGTGTTTTGATGCCGACACCAAAGGTTCGCGTACTTGAACTGGTGGAGCCGACAAAATGGACAGCTTCATTGGACGAGGATGCGGTTGACGATGATCCTACGTCCGATCAGGATGACCGCCTACCGGTTTATCATTCCTTCTCACCGGACGGTGAGGTTACAGCGGAAGTGGTATTTGTCAATCAGGGCCTTCGTGAAGATTATGAAGATCTCGCCCGCCGCGGTGTAGATGTAAAGGGAAAAATCATCCTTGCTAAATACGGTGGTTCATGGCGTGGTATCAAGCCCAAGATGGCCGAGGAATTTGGCGCTATCGGGGCGCTGATTTATTCTGACCCGGAAGATGATGGTTACGGTCAGGGTGATACATATCCAAAAGGTGCTTATAAGCACCCAACCGGTGCCCAGCGTGGATCGATCATGGATCTTCCGACCCGTCCGGGTGATCCGCTAACACCGTATATTGGTGCGACCGAAGGTGCGAAGCGTATAGCACTAGAAGATGTAGAAATTTTTGTTGGTATTCCTACGCTCCCCATATCCTATCAGGATGCGATGCCAATCCTTGAGGCTCTGGAGGGGCCAGTTGCGCCGCCGCGCTGGCGTGGAGCACTACCGATCACTTATCATATGGGACCTGGGCCAGCAAAAGTTCACCTTAAGCTTGCGTTTAACTGGGATGTGGTGCCCACCTATAATATTATCGCCAAGATGAAAGGTTCAGAATTTCCAGACCAATGGGTAATGCGTGGAAACCACCATGATGCGTGGGTACACGGCGCAGCTGATCCGATCTCTGGTCTTGTGGTGCAGATGGAAGAAGCGAGAATTCTTTCTGAATATGCGGCTGAAACTGGCTGGAAGCCTAAACGTACCATCGTATTCGGTGCTTGGGGCGCGGAAGAACAGGGCCTTATGGGTTCTGTCGAATGGGTTGAAGATCATGCAAAAGAGCTAAGCGAAAAACTCGTTGCTTATATTAATACAGACGGTAACGGCGCTGGTTTTCTTGGCGCTGGAGGGTCCCATACACTCGAAACATTTTTTGATCAGATCGCTCATGAAGTTAAAGATCCTATTCAAGGTATGACAGCGGCGGAGCGGGTACAGTCTCGCAATCTTTTGTCCGATAATTCTGTGACGCGGGGACGAGCGGAAAAATCTAGCCATTATTACTTAAGCGCGCTTGGATCGGGATCCGACTATTCAGGCTTTTTCCAACATCTTGGTATTACATCCATGAATATTGGTTACGGTGGTGAATTTGGTGGTGGATCCTACCATACCAATTATGACAGCTATCATTATTATACTAAGTTTCGTGATCCTGGTCTCCATTATACAAAGGCGCTCGGTGCGGTAACGGGCCGTGTGGTCACACGCCTTGCCAACGCTGACGTGCTACCATTCCAGTTTGGCAACATGGCACGGACAGTATCCGAGTATGCCGACGAAATGGTATCTGCAATGGAAAAAACCCGCAAAGACGTAGAGCGTCATAATATGCTGGTCAATAACGGTCACTATAAAGCTGCGGCCAATATCCGTGAAGGATATGTGGTGCCGGAGATTAAAGAAGAAGTGCCTTATATCAATCTGTCACCTATGCAAAATTCTGTGGATCGCTTAATAGCTTCAGGTAAGGCCTTCGATGATGCCTATAAGACAATGTCGGCAGGTGGATATGATATGAGCAAAAGTGACATCAACAAGCTTGATAAACTGATGTATCAGATCGAAGCCAAGCTCACCCGCCCTGAAGGGTTGCCACGTCGCCCGTGGTACCGTCATCATGTTTATGCACCGGGATATTACACCGGATACGGTGTTAAAACCCTACCTGGTGTCCGTGAGGGGATCGAGGAGTATAAATGGGTGGAAACCCAGGAACAAATGGCCAAACTTGCAGAAGTTCTTAACGCTTACTGCGATCAGCTTGATCAAGCTACTGCTATGATGCAGTAATTTAAAGACATCAATTTTAAAAGCCGGACTGTTTCCAGTCCGGCTTTTTTTATTCAATTGTACCAGAATGCAGTCGGTTAATAATAACTCGCTCTATGGCAAGTTACGCATGCACCAGAGATGCGACCAGCCATGTAATACCGGTTCCTTTCCGCATCGAATTGAGCCCGGCTTACGTCAGCGAGGAATTTGTTCATATCGTTCACCAGAAATGGATGTTTAGAGCTGATCTCGCCAGATTGAAGCGTTTTAGCGATACGTTCTATATCACGAAGCTCATCGACAACAGATTGCTGCGAAGGCGGGTTCTCTTCATAATCAGTTGTCAGTGAACTATCAAGGTTTTGCAGGGCAAAGGCAAGCTGATGCATACGAGAACGCATCTCCTCTCCATCGACAAAATCAAACGGAGGCGCATCAGCCACCTGTGGAAAACTCCCATCATCGCTGGCACAGGCTGCTATTAATAGACACGATAAAGTTCCAATAATGGCACATAAATATTTCATTTCGAATCCCTCCTTGGGCAAATTGTAATAAAAAAAGTATTATGAGTTTCTTCTAACTCCGACTAGGAACCAATAGTATGACTTGGATCAATTATCCACCAATAATGATGTTGGTTGGGTCGAATATACCTGCGTTGAATGGCCCCGTCTAGAAATCTTTTATAAACGCTTGAAGGAATTTACTTATTCATATCTCAAAGCATAAATTGGATTGGTTCTCGCCACTATCAAGCTTGGCTGCCTATGGCGATTCAGGCGATGAAATAGAATGGGTTCAGTTCGACAGAATAGGCATACGTCTACAGCCAGTCGGACATGAGATATCATGACGTCGGCCCGGTGGTGAATTCAATCAGATTAATAAAAAGCCAAGCGTGAGTTGCCTGGCTTTCTTATTTTTATCAACTTATGCTGATATTCTGAGCCAGTAGAACCTCTACACCAGGTAAGCTTTTGCCTTCCATCCATTCTAAAAATGCGCCGCCCGCCGTTGAAATATGCGAGAATTTATCGGCGACACCAGCGTGGTTCAGAGCAGCGACCGTATCGCCGCCACCTGCAACGGATATCAGCGCTCCACTTTCAGTGAGTTCACCCGCTTTGACAGCAATTGCAACGGTTGCGGCGTCAAAGGGTTCGATTTCAAAAGCCCCCATTGGCCCGTTCCAGATCAGTGTTTTGCATTTTTCGAGAGCAGCAGCAACGTCTGTCGCAGAGACAGGACCAACATCAAGGATCATTTCGTCATTGGCTACATCGTCAGTCGAGGTCGTTCTGTTTGGGGCATTTTTTGCAAATTCTTTGGCGACCACGACATCCGTCGGCAGGTGAACTGTGCAGTCGTTTGCGGCGGCATTATTAAGAATACCGATTGCAGTATTGGTCAGGTCATGCTCACAAAGTGATGCGCCAACATCGATACCTTGTGCAGCAAGAAACGTATTTGCCATACCGCCACCAATGATCAGGTGGTCTACTTTTTCAACTAGGTGTGTGAGTACATCAAGTTTGCTTGACACCTTGGCTCCACCCACAAGCGCTGCGACTGGATGAACAGGGTTACCCAGCGCACCTTCGAGGGCTACAAGTTCTTTTTCGAGGGCAAGGCCCGCAGCACTGGGGAGAACTTTTGCAACACCCACTGTTGATGCGTGAGCACGATGACAACATGAAAATGCGTCATTTACAAAAAAGTCAGCGTTTCTCGCCAGTTGAGCGGCAAAATCGACGTCATTCTTTGTTTCTTCTTTATAAAAACGAACATTTTCCAGCAATAGAACTGAACCGTTTTCAAGAGAGTCGATAACTTCAACTACTTCGTCACCGATACAGTCATCAATATAGGAAACCGGGAGGCGTGTGGCATTTGCCAGTGGTTGGCCCAGTGGCGCCAGCGACAGATCCATATTTCGCATACCCTGCGGGCGGCCGAAATGGGAAAGCACAATTACCCGCGCTCCTCGTTCGGCGAGAGCCTTGATTGTTGGCGTTACAGACTGGATACGCGTATCATCCGTCACGGTGCGTTCACCGTCCTCACTCACCGACATGGGAACGTTAAGATCAGCACGAACAAGGACGCGCTTTCCTTCAAGCGCGCCCAGACTTTCGATGTTTTTGAAAATTGCCATTATCCGACTTCGTGCAATATTTTAGCGGTGTCTGACATGCGGTTGGCAAATCCCCACTCGTTATCATACCAGGTAAGAATACGGACAAGGTTGCCGCCCATTACCGACGTCTGTGATGCATCAAAACTTGAGCTATGAGCGTCATGGTTAAGGTCAATGGAAACAACCGGCTCATCAATATAAGCAAGCACGTTTTTAAGGCGACCATTGGCAGCTTCTTTAATAGCAGCGTTAACTTCTTCGATGGTTGTTTCGCGTTTTGAAACAAAAGTCAGATCAACCATGGATACATTTGGTGTTGGCACACGAACAGATGTACCGTCGAGCTTACCAGCAAGTTCCGGAAGCACGAGACCAACCGCGCGAGCGGCACCAGTTGATGTTGGGATCATGGAAAGGCCGCAAGCACGAGCGCGGCGCGGGTCACTATGAAGCGTATCAAGAACACGCTGGTCGCCAGTGTAGGCGTGAACCGTTGTCATGATACCTTTTTCAAGGCCGACCGCTTCATTGAGCACTTGTGCGACCGGGGCAAGACAGTTTGTTGTGCAAGATGCGTTCGAAACAACCTGATCACCAGCTTCAAGCGTGTCATGGTTTACGCCGTAAACGATCGTTTTGCTTACGCCTGATGCAGGGGCAGAAATAAGAACTTTTTTGGCGCCCGCGTCCAAATGAGCAGAAGCTTTGTCTTTATCGGCGAAGAAGCCAGTACATTCATAAACAACATCCACATCAAGCTCGCCCCATGGTAGGTCGGCTGGGTTGCGCTCAGCGGTGACTACGATTTTATCATCACCAACAACGATGTTGTTTCCGTCGACACTGACATTAAACGGGAAAGGGCCATGGACACTGTCACGCTTAAGAAGGTAAGCGTTCATTTCCACATCACCAAGATCGTTAATGCCGACCACTTTGATATCCTCACGACCGCTTTCATAAATGCCACGAAGGGCGAGGCGGCCAATACGACCAAAACCGTTAATTGCGACACGAATTGCCATGATAGTTTTCTCCAGTAATTAAATTATAATTTTGCGTTTATTGATGCGACGAGATTATCTTTTGTCACACCGAAATATTTGTACAGGTCTTTTGCTGGTGCTGAGGCGCCAAATTCATCTATGCCAATTTTAACACCATCACGACCAACATACTTGTCCCAACCATAAGTGCATCCTGCCTCTATGGAAGCGTATACTTTAGGGTTGCCAATAACACTGCTTTGATAGTCGGGGGTCTGCGCATCGAATTTCTCAGCACATGGCATGGAAACAACACGGGTTGCGTTTCCTGCGGCCTCTAGCTCGGCTTGCGCTTCGATGGCGATTTCCACTTCTGAACCTGTAGCAATGATGGTGACATCCGGAGCACCACTGGCGTCAGATATCACATAGCCGCCTTTTGCAGAAAGATTTTCGTCCGTATGTTCAAGACGGGCTTGCTTAAGCCCTTGACGGGTCAGCACGAGGATTGAAGGTGTTTCTTTATCTTCAAGGGCCGCAAGCCAGCATTCTGCAGTCTCAACGGCATCACAAGGACGCATAACATTGACATTGGGCATCGCGCGCAGTGATGCCAGATGTTCAATCGGTTGATGGGTCGGGCCATCTTCACCGAGGCCGATGCTGTCGTGGGACATTACATAAACCACACGCTGCCTCATCAATGCACTGAGGCGAATGGCGGGACGGCAATAATCGGTGAACACCATAAATGTACCACCGTAGGGCATATATTCGCCGTGAAGAGCCAAGCCGTTCATGGCCGCAGCCATACCAAACTCACGCACACCATAATACATGTAGCGCCCGGAAAAGTCGTCTGGGGTAATCGGGATGAGGTCTTTGGTTAGCGTCATATTTGAGCCGGTA
>CAXBLS010000026.1:0-31695 GCA_963976585.1 uncultured Kordiimonadaceae bacterium | reverse complement strand
TGGTGCACGGCGCGATGAAGAAAAATCACGTGCCAAAGAGCGCGTTTTCTCTTTCCGCTCAGATCAACATCGCTGGGATCCGAAGAACCAGAGACCCGAACTCTGGAATATTTTTAACAGCCGTATCAACAAGGGTGAGAGCGTGCGTGTGTTTCCACTATCAAACTGGACCGAGCTTGATATCTGGCAATATATTCATCTGGAAAACATTCCGATTGTGCCACTTTATTTTGCTGCTAAGAGGCCAGTGGTCGAACGCGACGGCCAGCTGATCATGGTTGATGATGAGCGTATGCCGATCCATGACGGAGAAGCGGTTGTGGAAAAAATGGTGCGTTTTAGAACGCTGGGATGTTATCCACTCACGGGCGCGTTTGAAAGTGAAGCGAACACCTTGGAAAACATTATCCAGGAAATGCTGCTTACTCGAACATCTGAACGTCAAGGCCGTGTGATCGATCAAGATACTGATGCGTCAATGGAGCAGAAAAAGCAAGAGGGGTATTTCTGATGTCACATCAATCTGACCTCATCGAAACCGACATTTCCGCTTATCTTAAAGCCCAAGAAGAAAAAAGTTTTCTTCGCTTCATTACTTGTGGCTCTGTGGACGACGGCAAATCAACGCTTATCGGACGCTTGCTTTATGATAGTAAAATGATTTTTGAGGACCAGCTGGTGGCACTGACGAACGACAGCAAGAAAGTCGGTACCCAAGGCCAAGATATCGATTTCGCGCTTTTGGTAGATGGCCTTGCGGCGGAGCGGGAGCAGGGTATTACTATAGATGTCGCTTACCGCTTTTTCTCAACGGACAAACGCAAATTTATCGTTGCTGACACGCCTGGACACGAACAATATACCCGTAATATGGCAACAGGGGCTTCGACAGCTGACCTTGCAATTTTAATGATTGATGCGCGTAAAGGTATTCTTACTCAAACCAAACGACACAGTTTTATTGTTAGTTTGTTGGGGATTAAGAATGTTGTTCTCGCCATTAACAAGATGGATCTGGTTGATTACGACCAAGCTAGTTTCGACCGAATAGAGGGAAACTACCGCGCATTTGCATCGGGTTTTGGATTTGACGAAATCGTCTCGATTCCAATGTCCGCGCTAGCAGGCGACAATATTTTGGAACTTTCAGACAATACGCCCTGGTTTAATGGCTCGACATTAATGGAGTATCTGGAAACTGTTGATGTTTCTTCCGATGCAATAGAAAAACCATTTCGCCTACCGGTGCAGTGGGTAAATCGCCCCAATCTGGATTTTCGCGGCTTTAGCGGCACCATTGCGTCAGGGTCGATCAATATTGGGGATGAGATTATCGCCCTGCCAAGCGGGAAAACCAGTACAGTGAAGTCAATATTGGCCCCAAAAGGCGAAAAACAAACAGCCGCACTAGGTGAGGCAGTGACAGTATGCCTTGACGATGAAATTGACGTGTCTCGAGGTGATGTTATCGCGAAGGTCAAGGATCGACCGGAAACCACCGACCAATTTCAAGCCCATATAATCTGGATGCATGAAGACCATATGCTGCCTGGGCGGCCTTACCTGATCAAAACGACCAATAAAACCACTGAAGGTGTGATCACGGAACTTAGGCACAAGGTCAATGTCAATTCGTTGGAACATGAAAGTGCAAAAACCCTGGAGCTAAATGAAGTCGGCCTGGTGAATATTAATCTTGCACATAAAATAGCTTTTGATTCCTATACTGATAACAAAGCCATGGGCAGTTTTATCGTCATAGATAAGTTCACCAACACAACGGTCGCTTGCGGCATGATAAATTTCGGCCTGCGCCGCGCCAGTAACGTTCACTGGCAGGCCGTTGATGTCCATAAGGAAAGCCGCGCGAGGCAAAAACATCAGCAGCCCAAAGTCCTGTGGTTCACAGGTCTTTCCGGTTCCGGAAAATCCACTATTGCTAATTTGGTAGAGAAGAAACTGCACGCGATGGGTAAGCATACTTACTTGCTCGATGGCGACAACGTGCGTCACGGCCTTAACAAAGATCTCGGTTTTACCGACGCTGACCGTGTGGAAAATATCCGCCGCGTTGGTGAGGTGGCGAGTTTGATGCTGGATGCGGGGCTTATAGTTCTAACCGCCTTTATTTCCCCCTTCCGCGCCGAACGTCAAATGGTTCGCGAAATGATGAGTGTGGGCGATTTTATAGAAGTTTTCGTCGATACACCGCTTGAGATATGTGAAGCACGTGACGTAAAGGGACTCTATAAAAAAGCGCGTGCTGGTGATCTTAGAAACTTCACAGGGATTGATAGCCCATACGAAGTTCCTGAAAATGCAGAAATACATGTAAATACGGTTGATAATACGGCCGATGAGGCGGCAGAATTTATTGTTGAGAAGCTAAAATAACAACACACTCGATTAGTTTATAAAGGTTTTTACCAAGGAATAATATATAAAGGTGGAAAAGTAAAATATGTTTTATGGCAATGAGTTATGTAATTTTGCCAATCTTCATATTAGTGACAAATAGTAACTTTTCCTCTTTCTATTATAATTCCTCAGGTGTAGGTTGACTGAATAGATAATATGGCTCAACTTAAATTTGGTTAGAATGGACTATAAATTAAATAATGACAATTTTGATATTGTTAAAAATAGTGCAGTAGCGAACCTTTTTGGGTTTGTAATCAGGTTAGGAGCAAGGCTTCCATTTCTATTTGTGGTAGCGTTTCTCTATGGAAAAGAAAATTTCGGACAATATCTTTTCGCGGTGACTGGTGTAGAAACTTTGACAGTTTTGTTTTTGTTTGGATTCAAGCGCTCAATATTCCAATTTCTAGATTTTACCAGCACTAGCAGCAATAAAGAAAATCTAAATAACATTGTAGTCGTTGCCATTTTGGTGTGTCTATCTCTTGGGTTTGTTGTCTTAACATCAATTTATATTTTTTATAGTTATTTTTTATCGACAGTCGACAACTCTCTGTTGTTTTGTTTATTACTTTTACTCCCAACCTCACTGTTATATAGCGTGTCAGAAATATTGTTGACTGCGACTAGAGCAGTTAAGCTAGTCCGTTATGAAGTCATGACGAAATCGATAATTGAACCATATTCATTAACTATTTTGTCAGTGATACTTTTTTACGCTGGCTTCTCCGAATATGGTTTGTTTATTGCCTATTGGTGTATGAATATTGTTGTACTTTGTTGTACAATTTACATATATCTGAAGACGATAGCGTGTGCTAGCTATTGCCTGAATATCCGATCCAATCCATATTTTTTTGAAATTGGTGTAATTTTGAAGCGTTCATTCTCAGTCGCCATAGATGATATATTGATGGTGCTAATGTTGCGTGTAGATGTTTATTTTTTGGCAGCCCTTACGAGGCCAGAAGTACTTGGAATATATGGAATTTGCCTGCAGATAATTACCATCGTTAAAAAAATAAAACAAAGTTTTGATCCAATTTTAGAGCCCGTAATTGCTAATTCGATAAAAATAGAGAATTTATCAAATGTAGCAAATGAGTTGGCACGGGTCAGTAACTTAATTTTCTGGATTCAATCAATGATTTTTACATTCCTAATATTCTATTGTGATGAGTTATTGTTGTTATTTGCTATTGATGATTCAGCAGCATCTCTAACATTACTTCTATTGATAAGTTCGGTTGTGATATCGAGTACATTCGGGTTATCAGAGTTAATTTTTCTGAATAAAAAGCCCACTATTAATTTCTATATATCGACCATCATGCTCTTGATTCATGTTGTTTTTTGCTATTTGTTAATATCTATATTTGGGATTCTGGGAGCAGGGTTGGCAATGGCGATTTCATATAGTTTAAGATCTGTTTTTCAACTGTATCTAATGAAACGGATCTATAAAGTGCTGCCTTTAAACAGATCGATTTTAGTTTCCGTGGGTGGTTGCATACTCTTATTTGTTTATTTGTTTTTGATAAATAACGTTCTGGATATTTCCTCCCCGTTCAGTATAGTGCTTGGTATAATCGGAGGATTAGTCATATACATATCATACGGTTATTTTGCTAAATCATTGAATAATCAATTCTAAAATAGAGACACAGTAGAAATTAAGTATTTTCTCGCAATGGGGTGTTAAATCTTGAGTTTATCTAGGGTAAAAAAGGCAATTATTGAGGTCAATGCCAATGGTGATTGTGTTATCGCTTCGATGACCGTTAGGAGTCGACTGATCAAAGGGTTGATTTCTATCGGAATTGAGAAGGTGTTTATTTTTGATCCTGTGGGCCAGGAGATTGATCCATATACAGAATTCGCAAATGAGAAAGAGGGACAGGTTCAACAATTACAATTATTGGACGAAACTATTTCTGATGATACGATTATTATAGAAGATGGCATCATTTTTCATAACGATGTTTTACAGGCTTTTGTCGCGTCTGATTTGCGGGCGATAAAAGATCCCTACAACAATAATCTATTGGTTTCAAAGGGCACATTAGATCAGCGTTTTGATAGAAAAGAACTTTTCCAGATAGATCCGTTTTTCATTTTTAAAGTGGATGTTGATAACTTGGTGGAGGCGAAGAAGCGCCTCTTTAAATATCTTTTAAAGCCTACAGATGGTTTTGTTTCTAAACATTTGAACAGACCAATCTCAACTATATTTAGTAATATTTTATCGGATTATCCTGTCGTCCCTGCTTATCTCACAGGTGTTACTGCATTATTTGCTGTGGTAATGTTTCTCGCTTTGATCCTGGCTGAGAAGATAGGTATTGGTTGGGGGTGTTTTTTGTTTCATGTAACTTCAGTAGTTGACGGAATAGATGGTGAAATCGCCCGCGTTAAGTTTCAATCGACGCGACGGGGCGCGATGCTTGATACCACAATCGATATGGCTACTAATTTCTTGTTTATGTTTGGATTAATATTCGCTCTTTGGGATTCTTCGGGAGATGAATATATAGTCAAAGGTGTAATTATCTTAACCCTGATGCTTACGGGTGCAGCGCTCATGTATATTATTTTGTATTTTGGGCCTGGCGGGGGCAGTTTTGACATATTAAGTATAGTCATAAGAAAGAAAATTGGCAAAAAGAAAGATTTGCTCAGGAGTTTTGTTTTTTTCAATTACTTGTTAAAACGAGACACATTTGCGCTTGTTTTTGCAGTGCTTGGTATAAGCGGGTATGCTGGATTAATAGTAGAGTTACTTGTTGGGGGACTAATTATATGGAATGTTGCAATCATCTTGAACGCTCGCTCAATTATTCGCATTGGTAAAGACAATCTGAATATGAAAAAATTGGTTTAACAAGGGTGAGTGACAAGAGTTTTTAATGCAATTGGTTTTTTGAGCATTATTAGGTGGAATTAATAATATACAAATTCTAAATATAACTGTAAAAGTCATAAAAAATAAAGGCTTCTTAAAAAAATGTATATTAGGATCATATTCGCATTTATGGCGATAATCAATTTGACGTCCATTGCGATTGCTCAACAATGGGCTCCAGTGGGTGACGCTGGCTTGCGTAACGATGTTGAACTCTTAAAAAGTTATGACATTATTGAGGGACCTGTAAACACTTGGCCAATAAGCTGGAAGCAGATAACAGCAGGTATCAATATTGATGGCGCTCAATCTTATCCGGGTCATGTAATGCGTGCAATTGATAGGGTTAGACGTAAGATTCCGAGTAAAGGTTTTCGTGGTTCCGTAATCGCACGTTATACGAATGAACCCAGCTTAGTGCGTGGATTTGGTGATGCTGCTAGATCTGATGCTGATCTTTCTGCGTCCGTTGGTATCACAGAAGAAAATTTTGAGGCAAACGTTAACGTAAATTATAGAAATAACGTCACAAATAATCATGTCAATTTTGACAATTCTTATATTGCAGCTCATCTTGGCAATTGGTCTCTATATGCAGGAGCTATCGATCGTTGGTGGGGGCCAGGTCAGGATAATACGCTTTTACTCAGCTCTAATGCTCGACCAATGATGTCTGCAGGCTTAAGACGCAATGATCCTAAAGCTTTCAAAAGCAAATGGCTTAGCTGGATTGGGCCGTGGACATGGGATATGTTCGTTGGCAATATGGGGAATAAGAGAGTGATTCCTGATGCCTTAATCGCTGGAATGCGACTAGGTTTTGAACCCGCAAATAATTTGGAAATTGGCTTCTCAAGAACATTGCAACTATGCGGTCAGGAAAGACCCTGCGATTTTAACACCTGGACGGACGCTTTCATCGTAGTCGGGGACCGTGATAATACAGGTTCAGAAAACGAGCCGGGAAACCAGCTGGCCAGCATAGATTTATCCTACTCAATTAATTTTGGAGAACAAAGTTTAAAGCTTTATGCAGAAGGCACAGCTGAGGATGAAGTAATTCTTCCTACACAATATGGTCGACTTGTTGGCGCCACTTTTGTTGCACCAATTGACGAGAATGGTGGAAATCTATCGATCAACTTGGAACTGAGTGATACGAGCGCTATAAAGTACTTCTTCTTTGGGAAGAGGTACCCACGCTCACTATACAATCATCGTCTTTATAAAACAGGTCACCGGTTTGACAGCAGAACAATAGGTCATAGTTTTGATACCAATAGTAAATTGGCCTCTTTAACAACGGCATATACCCGAGCAAGTGGGGATACTTATCGTGTCAGTTTCCGAGCGGGGACATTAAATTTCGATAATGTCATTGGAAATATTGTTAGTGCTCAAAGTCAAAAATATCAAAGTGTTGAACTATCAGCTTCAAAAGCTTTTGACTTCGGGCAGCTAGAACTCGAAATAGCAATGCAAACAAGGACGGTGACATTAACACAGGGTACTTTACCACGTTTGGCTGGTGGGCTGACTTGGCGTAAAAGTATATAATTGTTCAACTGCAATTTTACAATATTAGTTTACACGAAGTTTCTTAATTGGTAGGTAATTGCTGTTGGTAATTCTTGGTATTATACGATGTGATTTAATGCAATTTAATAGTTATTGCACTATTTTATGATGTACTATAAATAACTAAGAACTATCGTATTTAATAATTTATTGGGATACCGGAAATGCATTTCATCGATTTAATGGCACAACGTAAGCATCTTGGGAAAAAAATCGACGATGCGGTAATTTCTGTTGTAAACAGCGGCCGATATATCATGGGGCCAGAAATTGAAGAGTTGGAGAAGAAATTAGCGGAATTCAGTGGTGTTGAGCATGCAATTGCCTGCTCTAGTGGAACTGACGCTTCACTTTTACCTTTAATGGCATGGGGAATTGGTCCTGGCGACGCCGTATTTGTTCCTGCTTTTACATTTGTAGCTACGGCTGAAGTTGTGGCCTTAACAGGCGCCACCCCTGTGTTTTGTGATGTTGACCCAAATACCTATAATCTTGATATACATAGTTTGAGAAAAGGCATTGAAAAGGCGAAAGAGCTTGGCTTAACTCCTAAAGCAATTATGCCCGTTGATTTGTTTGGTCTGCCAGCTGATTTTGATGCGATAAATTCGATCAGTCAAGAATATTCATTGTTGGTTCTTGATGACGCTTGTCAAGGGTACGGTGGTATATATAAGGGCAAGTCAATCGGTTCAATTGGCGATGCTGCCGCGACCAGCTTTTTTCCTGCAAAACCACTTGGGTGTTACGGGGATGGGGGGGCTACGTTTACCAATGACAGTGAACTTTATGAGAAAATGTTATCCATTAGGGTTCATGGGCAAGGTGAAAATAGATATCACAATGTCAGATTAGGGCTGAACGCTCGTATGGACACAATCCAAGCAGCAATTTTATTGCAAAAACTTTCCATTTTCCCAGATGAGTTAATTGCGCGCGATAAGATTGCACAAAAATATAATGATGCTTTTGAGGGAATTGCAATCACACCTACTGTACCCGAAGGTTATTCCTCTTCTTGGGCTCAATATACCTTATGTATTCAAAAAGGTGAGAGAGAGCGGGTGACTAAAATGCTTGGAGAAAAGGGGATCCCGACTGCGGTTTATTACCCAATTCCTTTGCACAAACAACCTGGTTACGTGAATTATCCTTCTGCAGCTGAATCCTTGCCTATTTGTGAAGATTTATGTGAGCGCGTATTTAGTCTTCCGATGCACCCATATTTAGAGGATGATGACCAACAAAAGGTGATTGATGCTGTAATATCAGTACTTAAAGGCTAAGTAAAATGGTAAAAAAGCCCGCTTATATTCATCCAACGGCGGAAGTTCACGGTGCTTCAGATGTTGGTAATGGTTCAATGATTTGGAATTGGTCAAAAATCCGCGAAAATGTTAGAATTGGAGAAAATTGCATTATCGGTCAATGTTGTTATGTAGATTTTGATATAACAATAGGAGATCGCTGCAAAGTCCAGAATGGCGTTTCATTGTATCATGGTTTGACAGTGGGTAATGATGTTTTTATTGGACCGAATGCAACTTTAACCAATGATTTGCATCCGAGGGCACATAATGAAAACTGGAAAGTCAGCAAAACCGTTATTCTTGACGGTGCTAGTATTGGGGCAAATGCAACAATTATTTGTGGCATTACTATTGGGAAAAATAGTATGATTGCTGCAGGAGCAATAGTCACGAGGGATGTTCCCGCACACGCACTCGTCATGGGGCACCCCGCCCGTATAGTCGATTATGTGAATAGAAGCGGTAAGCGTCTTCATTGCGATATCAATGCTGAACTACCTTCGTCAGAAATGCTAAACGGATAAAAGAAACATATGTCAAAAGAACATTTAATTAAGGTTACTCTTCTTGGTCTCGGCAACATGGGCAAGAACCATCTGCGTATTTTATCCATGCTTAAAAATGTCGAGGTCCATTATATATATGATATTAATCAAGAAACTCTGGATGTGTTGTCAAAACAATATGATGTTAAGGCAACTACAGACATCGATCAGGCAATGTTGGGGGCAGATGCAATTGTGATCTGTACGCCAACCAGCTTGCATTACGATCATTTCATTATGGCCTCAAAATACGCAAAATCAATTTTTGTGGAAAAGCCTTTGGCGCATAGCGTAGAAAAAGCAAGAGATATTAAAGAGATAGCCCAAAATAAAAATATTTTCGTCCAGACAGGATTTATCGAACGATTTAATCCTGCCGTTATGGAATTGAAAAAAATAACATCAAAAGATAAGGCGATAAATATAGACTTAACGCGAACAAACAAGCTTAGTAGCCGTATTACAGATGTGGATGTGGTTTTAGATTTGATGATCCATGATATTGATTTGGCTCTTTATTTGAATGGCCCTGTCTCAAAAGTTCAAGCCGTGGGGGTAAAAGAAAATAATTTAGTCGGTTTTGCTAGTGCATCATTCACTCATGAGAACGGTTCGTTCTCTCGTGTTCTAGCTAGTCGAATGACAGATAAAAGAATAAGGCGGATTCAAGCGACGTGTGAAAATTCATTTGTCGATAGTGACTTGCTTAGAAAAGAAATTTTTGTAAGTATGCAGTCCCAGACCACCTTGGGAGTTACTGATGCTTATACAATATCGTCTGTTGAACATGAAGTGGCGTTACGTCCTCAAGAAGCATTGTTGGTAGAAATTCAAACTTTCATTCAAGGCTGCCTAGGAGTTGAAGTTGACATTCCAGGAGTAGATGCGGGTATTGCGGCGCTTGAGGTTTGCGATCAAATTAAAGAACAAATTTTATGAATAGGCAATCTGTAAAGAACAAGAGCGTACTCGTCACTGGTGGGGCTGGATTTATTGGCAGTCATCTTGTCGATGCTATTATAGCAGAGGGAGCCAAGGACGTTATAATAGTCGACAACCTTTTCCTTGGGTCTGAAGAAAACATAAGGGATGCGGTTTCCAAGGGCGCTATTTTCTATAATGAAGACATCGAATTTGAAACGTCAGTTACATATATTTTTGAGCGCCACAATATAGATATTGTGTTCAATTGCGCAACTAAGGCCTTAAATTATTCCTTTGTGAATCCTGCGAATGCATTCGATACGAATGTAAAAGGGATTCTCAATCTTTTAGAACACCAAAGAAAAGGACACTTTAAAACTCTCTGCCACTTTTCTACCTCAGAGGTTTATGGCACGGCCGTGTATGAGCCAATGGATGAGAACCACCCAAAAGCGCCAACAACGACTTATGCCGCTGGAAAAGCAGCAGCCGACCTTGCAGTTGAAAGCTATGTGAATATGTTTGGACTTGATGCATTTATTGTTAGACCATTTAACAATTACGGCCCAAGACAAAATTATAAAGGATACATGGCGGGTATTATCCCCATTACGGCAAGACGCATATTAACAGGCGAAGTCTCTCCTGAAATCCATGGTGGCGGCACACAAAGCCGAGATTTTATTTATGTCACCGATACGGTTAAGGCTGTTATGAAGCTATTTCCATTAATGGAAGCGGGCGATAGTATTAATATTTCAACAGACAATTGTTTTACCATGTCAGAAGTCATTACAAAAATATGCAACTATTATAATTTTGAAGGTGAAATTATTCAAAAACCCGCGCGTGGTGCCGATGTTCTATGTCATATAGCCAGTAATGAAAAAGTGAAGTCTATGATATCATATGAGTTAACATCATTTGATGATGGTATGATAAAAACACTAGATTGGTATCAAAATAATATCTTGCATTAAAGGCACAATAATTGATGGATAAAATTAAATTAATTGAACCCTATATTTCTTTTGACCAAGTGGAATTGGGTTTGCGTGAAATATTCGCGTCGGGCCAATTTACGCGGGGTAGCAACGTTGCCAAGTTCGCAGATGATTTAAAAATATATACCAGTGCGAAACATGCTTTTTTAGTAACTTCAGCAACAACAGCTCTCACGATGTGCCTAAAAGCATTGGGGATTAAAGAAGGGGATGATGTTCTGGTGTCAGACTTCTCATTCCCGGCGACGGCCAATGTGGTGGAAGATTTAGGAGCGCGGCCAGTTTTTGTTGATGTAAGTCGCGATACATTTAATATGTGCGTCGATGATTTAAAGACAAAAATTACAAAGAATGTAAAAGCAGTCATTTTTGTCGACGCCTTTGGTAATCCCACGGGCATTGATGATGTGATGGCAGTTTGTCACGAACTCAGTATACCGGTTATCGAGGATGCCGCATGTGCTATTGGTAGTAGTAGCCGTGGTAAAAAAACGGGTTTTATTGCCGACCTGACTTGCTTTAGTTTTCATCCAAGGAAATTACTGTGTACAGGCGAAGGCGGAGCTATTTTAACCAATTCGGATAGTTATGCAGAATTTTTTGAAAGCAAACTCATGCACGGCGCCAAGGGGATGAGGGGCTTGGGCTTAGACTTTGTAACCTATGGTTATAATTACCGAATGAGTGAAATACAGGCGCTTTTGGGGCACACTCAACTTGCAAACCTTGATAGCATTACACGCGACCGTCAACGTATGTTTAGAGAGTATAGTGAGCTCCTCTCACCTTTAGGGTTTATTCCGCAGAAGAGTGACGAAGAATGTGAACATAATATTCAATCCGTGGTTTTTACCCTTCCAGCAGGTCTAGATCAGATTGAATTGGTCAAATATTTAACGGAAAATAATATTGAAGCAACTTTAGGAACATATTGTTTAAGTGGCACGACTTATTACAAAAAAGAATATGATAATGTACAACCTAATGCGTGGTGGCTAGAAAATAATACGATAACACTTCCTTGCCATTCTAATGTGAAAGTGGAACGTATATGCACAACAATCTCCACTTATATGAGAATAAATCGTAAGAAATGAGAATAGCTTGTATTTCAGATATTCACGGTAATCTTTATGCATTTATAAAAGCTTTGAAAATTCTAGAAGGTTTAGATATAGATGAGATAGTTTTTATGGGAGATGCCGTTGGATATATCCCTGGTCCTCAAGTGTTGAGACATTTAAAAGAACTTAATTGTCATTGTATTATGGGAAACCACGAAGACATGCTCTTGAATGGGGCTTATACTGATGAGAAAGATAAGTTCTACCAAATGAGTGAAACTTTAAAAAGATCCTCTCAACGTGATATGGATTATATTAGAAGTTGGCCGACGCAAAAACAGATAAATGATATTGCCTTTTTTCACGCTAGCCCGAATGATCATTTGTATGAATATATATATCCTGATACTGATTTAAATGGTTATTGCCTACTTCTAAAAAACAAACGTTATTGTGTTGTGGGACACACCCACAGGCCTTTTATAAGAAAGCATAACGATATAAAATTTATTAATACTGGAAGTATTGGCCTGCCGAGAGATGATGGTCGTTACGGAGCATTTGCAATTATTGACACATCAAGCAATATTGAAAAGATATTTCGTTTTGAAATAACGTCAGAGACTAAGCGATCAATAGAAGAGTTTGGACCGGTTCACAGTTCTGTTCATAACCTTATGAATAGACGCGCAAAAGAACAAATGGTGGGAGAAATTATACATGCCTGCAGTTAAAATACCAGTCTTGGTTACAGCCGTTGGCGGAGGGGGATTTGGAGAGCAAATCTTGAAAGCTCTTTGTATAGCCAATAAAGAGCACAATAAGTATTATATAATTGCGGGTGATATGAACCCATATTGTCCTCAGTTTCAAATGGCAGATGAATCCGTTTGTCTTCCTGCAGCTAGTCACGAAGACTATGTCAATATATTGATGTCCATATGTAAAAAAAAGGAGTGCCAAGCCTTATTTCCTGGTAATGAGAGGGAGCTGACAGAAATTGCTAAATGCCGGTCTGTCATTGAAGATACGGGCATACTGCTGCTGATGAATCCGACAAATGTCATTGAAACATGCATGGATAAAAATAAGGCGGGACTTGTTTTGGATGAGTTGGGGTTTAAACCCCCTAGGTTCAAAGAAGCGCGGAAATTTGAAGAACTTGTGGATATCGACTGGTTTCCTGTTGTTATTAAACCTTCTTCTGGAGCAGGGGGGTCTGCTCATTGTTATATTGCCCAAACCATAGAGGAACTCAAGTACTTAGTACTCTATCTAAATACCGCACTACCAAATCAGCCGTTCATAGTACAAGAATATGTTGGAGATGAATTGTCAGAATACACGGTAGGCATCTTAAATGATTTGGATGGTAACTACATAAATTCTATCGCACTACATAGAGAATTAAAAAATACAATGAATGTTCGTGCTAAATATAAAAATAATACGGACAGAAAAGAACTTGGTAATTCACTAATTGTAAGTTCTGGTATATCGCACGGATATATTGGGAAATTTCCTGAAGTGACTGACAAATGCAGGGAACTCGCAATGGCTATCGGCGCTAAAGGTGCAATAAATATTCAAGTTCGTTTCGTTGATGGGGAAATAAAAGTCTTTGAAATTAATCCGAGATTCTCTGGAACAACATCGTTAAGAGCCATGATGGGATATAATGAGCCAGATATTTTATTGAGGAAGCATATTTTAGGTGAAACGATTGAAACTGACTTTGAGTTCAAAGAAGGTATGATTTTGCGAAACTTGGTTGAAACTGAAATGCCAGATACGCCAGCAGCATCTTGGGAGCAGTATCTTAATGGCTAAGATCTTAGTGACAGGTGCGGGGGGATTACTTGGTGCTGATGTTTCTACTTATTTACGTAGCAAAGGACATAATATAATAGGTGTTGTGCGTCAAAAAGACCAAGTGAAGCAAAATAATATCTGCATTGATTTGTCCGAACCTAAGCTAGAATTGACAAAGAAACTTCATGGAATTGAAGGGGTAATCCATACTGCGGCCGTTGTGCCAAACAAAGTTTCTAATCCCAACAATGAGCAAAATAAAATACATACTCAGACATTGGATCAAAATATCGCTTCCTTTTGTATTCAAGAAGATATTCCGGTGGTTTATATTTCTAGTTGTGGCATGTATGACTTAACAAGTCCTCTGGTAAAGTCGGAAACCTCTCCTCTAGTGGAAGTTACGCCATATCACTCAGCAAAAATTTCAGGAGAATTATTGTTTTCTAGAAATAAGAAAGCCATAATTGCTCGAATTCCAAGTCCATATGGACCAAATATGTCAGCCGAAACGGTATTAAATATTTTTTTCAGAAAAGCCGTCAACAATGATGAAATTACCATTTGGGGGTCAGGTAAACGAGAACAAGACTTTATCCATGTAAGGGATATTTCAAAATTTATAGAACGGGCTATTTTTTCTAATGAGCCTGGCATCTATAATGTATGTAGCGGGAAACCTATTTCAATGATTGAATTAGCGCAAGAATGTGTAAAGGTCTGTGGTGCAGGTAAAATTATAACCAATGATGCAGATTGTCAGGAGGAAAATTATTACCCATATTTTTCTACAGAAAAAGCTAAAAATATATTAAGTTGGTCCCATGAAATAGCAATCACGCAAGGCATAGAGAGCCTCTTGAAAACTTGGAAAAATGATCATGACTAAAGTTGAAGACGATGAGCGAAACTCAGTTTATGAGATGGGTGAAATACCCTTTATGGTAGGGCCAACATTACTACCTAATAATGCAGAATATTTACCAAATTTATTACCGTTTTCTTATTACTGTGATCAAAAATACAATGTGCTGAGGCAATATTTCTCTGATGAAGTAGAACAATTTTTACAGGTTGCTTATGAGAAGGGTTCAATATTAGCAATTCCTATGGATGTGGAAGGTGAGGGAAGCTTTTATCTTTTTGATTTTTTGAAATTTATAGAAAAAACTGTTTCGAACTTGAGTGATAAAGAAATTTTAGAAATTGGTTGTGGTCGTGGTGCGCTTGTTAAAATTCTTCAAGACAAGGGCGCTAAAACTTTAGGTGTTGAGCCGGGTAGTAGTCAGAATAAATATTGGGAAGATAACAAAATTAATGTCGTTAATGATTTTTTCCCATCCGAACAGATTAAGGGTAAGTTTGATGTAATTATTGCATTCTGCGTACTAGAACATATTTATGAAACTAAAAAATTTATTGAATCAATCATGAAGCAGCTTTCGGACGAGGGACAAATTATTCTCGCGGTTCCGAATTGTGAAGATCAGATTGAGAATTGTGATCCTTCAATGTTTGTTCATGAGCATTATAGCTATTTTAGTAGAAATAGTTTAGCTTTCTATCTGCGTAAGTTAGGTCTTGAAGTAAATGATGTCACATTTGGTGGGTACGGGGGCGTTATATACATGTGCGCTCAAAAGGCATTGGAATTAAAAAATATAGAGAACACAAAAGCAGAGAATTTCGAAATTTCAAAGTTTGCGCAAAAGCTTGCTTCGTTTGTTGATTATATAACTCAAGAGGTAGAAGATTATAATCTAAAAGGGAAGACATTGGGGATCTATTGTCCATCAAGAGCGGCCACTACTATTCCTGTTGGTGGAAAATACCGTTTTTTTGATGATGATCCGCAAGTTTATGGTCACTTTCACCCACCTTTTGATTGTAAAATAGAAAATAGAGAAGATTTGTTAGCTCAGCCAGTAGATGTTCTTTGGATATTTTCATATTCTTTCGGTGATAAAATCAAGGATACTCTAAAAGGTTATTCTCAGCTGGAAAATACGAAAATACTGACTTTAAGTGAACTTAAAGGAAATGAGAAATACGTGTAGCTTGTTTTCCCTGAGAATTAATGAAAAAATATGCATTATAAAAAATACATAAAAAATTGTTTGCTTAAAATTGAAACTTTTAGAAAGTTTTATGATGACGGTTATTTAAGGGTTGGATTTCCAAAACTCTTTGTAAATTTTATATTCCAGAGAATATTTCGTATTTCCGCCAATGCAAAATTTTCTGTGCATTACACTTCGACATTCTTACAACCCCAAAACATAACTTATGGCAAACATACTGCCATGAATTTTGCCCGTACACCTGGATTATATATACAGGCAGGCAATGGTATTGATTTTGGTGATGACATATTAATTGGTCCGAATGTGGCCATTATTTCTGCTGACCATGATCTTCTTGAACGCACTAAATGGAAAAAAGAAGGTCCAATTCATATAGGTGACAATGTGTGGATCGCCGCAAATGCAGTAATTCTTCCGGGAGTTAATCTTGGTAATGATATTGTTGTTGGAGCGGGTAGTGTGGTAACAAAATCATTTGATGGAAATTCTATTATTGCGGGCAACCCTGCAAAGGTCATTCGCACACTTAATGCAAAAGAAAGTATTTAAATGATCGCTGATCCTATCGTTTATTTGTTAATTCTGGGGTTGGGGTCTATTTATTTAGTCAAGCTTTTCATAATTATAAAATACCACGACTTGAATACCGATCAATATAATCACAATGCATTTATCAAGTCATTATCGACCAATTTTAAACTTAAGGTAAGTGCTTTAAGAGAAACAAACACATATCCATTTTTGGCACATATGATTATGGATAAAGTGAAAAATATGTTTGTAAAAAAATATTTCTCTTTTTCCATTGAAATATTATTCATGCTCATCATGACTAGGTATTTGCTTGAGATAGAGGTTGAAACACGATCTCTCTTATCCATTCTTATAATCTTATCAATTTCTACAACGAGTTTTTCTCAAGTTAGATTCTTCAGCGCGCGTATTTTTGGCATTGCTTTATTCAATATAATTTTATTGGTGGCCTCGACCGATCTTGATTTAAGTGTAAAAATAATATTAGAAATTTTATGCTTAATACCTATCTTCTTAGCCAGTAAATTTGCGCATCAAGCATTTGTTTTTGTTGTTTTACCCGCTGCTGTATTTTTTCTCAAAGTCGATTTATTATTATCTTATCCCTTGGCCCTAGTCATTACATTTATTCTAACGAAAGGCTTTGTAGTTAAGATTTTTAGAGCACACATAACCCATTGCTATTACACATTTTTTTATAATATGGATTTGTATGTTTTTGGCCATTACTACAGGGATTTTGAAACAGATAAGGTTGATAGGAGAGAGTTTTCTATTCAACGAACAGTGATGTCAATAATATCTGTAATAAAGAACCCAGTATTAATTTTAATTCCAATTTTGTTTTTGTTTGGCGAGAATGTTGAGATTAGTTTTAATATTGTGCTCATTCTGATTGTCTTGGGAATATATATATTGCTATCTTTCAGCACCCGATTAAATTGGTCTGTAGGCGAATCTGGACGTTATTTCGAATATATATTGGTACCTCTTTCGCTGGCTTCATATAATTATGGAATACTCACGTCAAACTTATTTTATGTCGTATTATTTCTGATTATTGTAAGCTCGTATTTTTGGGTATTCTCCCTTATAAGGAGAGAGAATAGATCTATAATAGCAGCTGGCCGGGTGTATGATAATGAAGAATCTATTGAATTAATTTCATTTCTTGGAACTTTGAAAAAAAGTAGAGTTGCGTCTTTGCCTATTGCAATTTCAAATTTTCTCGCCCTAAATTCGAAACACGAATACTTCTATCCTTTTTCTTTTCTGTCTCAGTATTATTTGCAACGCACTGGTATTTTACCCTTCTTTAAATTTGATGAAAAAAACCTTCTCAATAAAAAATATATTGATTATTTAGTTGTCGATAAAAAGCAAATTCCTGAAAGCTATCTAAAACAAATAATTAATAGATATAAATATACACTGGTTTTTGAGAACGCTAACTACCATGTGTATCAAAAAGTAAAATGATGTTCTTTACCAAAGCTGTACATATAGGATTTTCTAGTATTTTTGCCTTGTTCATTGGCTTGGTGTTTAATAAATTATTGGCACTCTATTATCCATATGAATATATAGGCTCTTTTGGACTTATCAAATCTTACATAAGTACATTGCTAAATGTCATATTAATTGGCATTAATTATTCATATTTCTTTCTTCATAAAACGCAAGTAGATCAAGGAAATATTCCCAACAGGTCATTTATGGGCAAGGCTCATGTTTATCTTATTATCAATGTCTTGGTATTGCTGTTGGGCTTGGCTTTGACTTTTGCGGTATTTGAAACAAATAGGTTTATTTTGACAGCAGCTTGCGTGGCATCGGTAGTGGCTTTGACAAAAATATACATGCAAAACGATGCTGTCCACAGTAGGTTTTATCGGTATTTTATTTATACAGGCGCCCAAGCATTAATTTTTAGTTTGGGGATGGTGATTTCTTTTTGCTTTAATGTTGAACTGATAAAGGCCGTTATAATTTGTTCTACTTGCGTTTTATTTGGACAAATTTTCTATATATATTCTACTAGTATAAAAGGTAGATACTCTGCTTCCATATCGAATATAAAATCATTTTATATTGATAGTTTTAAATATTCTAAATTCTTTTTCATACATGTTTTTATGAATGGTATAATAATAAGCGGCGTACAATATAGTATTTCTCAGTATGACCGGCCCTTCTTGACCGAATTCAATGTTTATATTCAATTAGCGACATATTTATCAATTTTTGGTTCTATTTTCGGAACCTACTTATTTCCTAGATTAGTAAAAAACTCTCAGTCTGAAGAGCAATATACTATTTTATATATGGCATTAAGCGTGGTGTTATTAATGGCTCTTGTTATCCTTATCTTTTTTGATCAGGTGGTGAGCCTCTTATATAAGGTCGATTTTGTTTCATTGAACCTTGTATTTTTCTTAATTCTTAATGCAAAAATACTCGAAATAATTAATGCGACTCAATCAATACGGTTTCAGTCAGAGCTTAAATTTTTATACTTATACTCGGTTACTTTTTTTACTAATTTGCCAATGATTATATACCTGTTATCTGTGTATTTTTTTGGGATTGATTTTTCAGCTTTTATATTTATAACCTTATATTTCATTGCCTTCGCCCTGCAATTTATCATTTATGGTTATGGAAACAAAAAAAATATTAAAAACTTTGTTTTGCTTACTGTTGTATATGTCGTATTTTTTGTTACCTGTAAGGCTATTTTTATAGATAGTAATTTTATTAACTGAAGAATCTAAATGATGGAAAAGCTCTGATGACCAAAACCGTTATTATAATTACTGCACTGCCTTTTCGTATTCAGGGTAATCAAAGTTTATTACGTTTTACGAGGATGTTTTTGAATAACGGATATAAAGTTATACTTTATACCACGGGTAATGATGACCGAGGTGAAATAACTGAAAAACATCCAAACCTAACCTTTGTTAATGTGCCGAGGTTTTCGTCCATAAACAAATTGAACCCATTAAAACTATTGAGAAATAATTCTAAATATAAAGACACAGAATCTGCCACCCCTAACCATTATTTTAATATGAAATCTGCGGACATAGTACCTCCATTTGGTGCACACAGCAAAAATACAATGTTTCGGAAATGGATTAGTTTTTCAGCGGGACTAATCGATAACTTTTTAGCGTTCTTTTATATCTTGTCGCTCTATCCAAAACAAATCTTAAACGCTCAGGCGATAATTGGGTATGAGACTGGAATGGCGATTTCAGCAAAATTTTTCTCCGTAATTTTTAATAAAAAATATATAAATAAATATCAAGGAACGGTATTAGAAGCGTCAAAACGCAATTTGTCTGACGCTAAAAAATATTATCCAAGTATATATTACGGTATCAACAAGTCAGACCTATGCATTATGGTAAACGACGATTCCGATGGTGAGTTTTATGCCAGAGCCAAGGGATGTGAAAATGTCCTTCTTACCACTCACGGAGTTGGGGTGGAAGATTATAAAATGGAATCCATGCCGCCTAAATTAATAACAGAAAATGCAGATAAGTTTATCCTTTTCAACAATGCAACAGGCAGCAGGTGGAAACGAACGGACCGTATCTTGAGAGCGTTAGCTTTATTGCCTGAAGAAAAATTGAAAAACATACTTTTAATAACGACATATTTTGCTGATGATAAAGAAAAACTTGTGGAATTTTGTGAGAAGCTGGGACTGCGAGAGAATGTGATATTTTTGGAGAAGATTAATCACATCGAATCAAATACATTTATTCAATTTTCCGATGCGTTAATCATGACAAATGACATGACGAACTTGGGTAATCCGACTATCGAAGCTTTGTATTATGGCACTCCTGTTATTTCCTTAGATGAAAGGACATTGGGGGAATTTGTTCGCCATGGGAAAGACGGCTATCTCATTTCTATCAACGAAGACATGGATGTGGAAATGGCAAATGCCATTAGCGCATTATCAAATGACAAAAAACTTTATGATAAGATAAAGAGAAGCGTGCAATCAAATACCTCAGTCCATTCTCTTAAAACACAACAAGAAAAAGAATTTCAAAGAATTCTCGATGTACTAGAATAAGTTGCTTAAAAGTGCAGTCTATCTAATCAGAAGCTTTCAAAAATGCGGATAAATTATTGTCTTATTAATTGATAAGCTTGGATGTGTTTAAGGGATAGTATTTATTTTGAGGTCATTGAAGGACTTTCATTTAAAGTCGCAGAAAAGACAGCGTTGAGCTTCGTTTGCAAAGCTTCAAAGGGGTGAAATAATTTCATGATGACCGTCGAATTGAAAAAAATATGAAAGATATATAATGGCTGAAGAAAAAGCTAAGATCGTTGTATTATTACATGCTTATTATCTAGATGATTCGAGAGTTCGAAGGCACTGTGAATGGTTGGCTAAATGTCAAAAGGATATTACGGTTATTTGTCTCAACAAAGGGCAGGAAAGTAAATGTAGTATGGAAAATGACGTTCGCATAATACGTGCCCCTGTTTCAAGGTCTGAGTCTAAAAGCAAATTGTCCTATATGTTAGAATATTTTCTATTCTTTCTTTATTGTTGTTATAAGGCAACTGTACTTTCATTGATAAAAAGGCCGAAATTAATCATTGTTAATAATATGCCAAACGCGTTGGTATTTGCCGCTTTTGTGCCTCGAATACTGGGTGTACCAGTATTATTGGACGTTCATGACCTTATGCCAGAATTATGTGACGTAGTGTTTAAAGGCAAAGCTAAATTACTAAGGAAAATATTGTTATTTGAGGAAAAATTGAGTTTTATGTTTGCGTCGCATTTGATGACGGTTAGTTACCCGGTAAAGAAATTACTCAAAAAAAGAACTCTTAAGCCTCTTCATGTAACCCATAATTCCCCTAGTCAACTTACTGTAGTCGATAAGAAAGAACAGCAAGAGGTCAAGATTCTTTTTCATGGCAATATTCATGAGCGTTATGGCGTCCAAAGATTAATAGAGCCGTTGAGCAACCTTGAAAAGAAAGGATATGAGTTTTCATTCGATATTTTTGGGAAGGGGCCGTACACACAAGAACTGATTAAGCAAACTGCTTCCCATGATTTCATCACTTATCAAGGCAGTTTTATGCCTGTAGATGTGCCT
Organism: uncultured Kordiimonadaceae bacterium; assembly: GCA_963976585.1. Classification (GTDB taxonomy): domain Bacteria; phylum Pseudomonadota; class Alphaproteobacteria; order Sphingomonadales; family Emcibacteraceae; genus Pseudemcibacter. The sequence continues at coordinate 10,373 of CAXBLS010000026.1, read as the reverse complement.
AACATATTAAGCTCAGCAACAGTGGGGGTGATCATGAATTACCCAAATCCGTCAAATGATTTTGCTTTGCCAGTTAAAATGTTGGAGTATGTTGCAAATAGAGTACCTGTCATTTGTCCAAAGTTGCCAATAATTAAAGAATATTTTTCTGAAGAGAGCGTATTTTATTTTACGGATGATTCCGATTTACAAGAAGTGATGGAAACAATGTTAGGGGATAAAAACTTGAGACGACAAAAAAGTGAGAATGCCCTAGAAGACTTTAACTCAATTAGCTGGGATAAAGAGAAGGAAGTATATCTGAATTTTATAGAAGCTTGTTATGAATTATAGTATATCCCTAAATAAGCTCTATATATTTTACGTTATTTTTTTTGCAGTAATTATCGATGCTATTTACGGTGCACTGGCTCTTGTAGGATTAGAAGGTTTAAAAATTAGTGCACTATATCGTGCAGTTTTAATTTTTGGGTTTATGGTACTACTTTTAAAGCGTAGTGATATTTTTTCTAATTGGATGAGAGTTATAATTATTTTATGGCTCATGAGCATGCTAAATCTCGCAATTTCCAATAAAATGCCATTTCCATTTTTGGATATACAAATATTTTTTAAAGTAATGTTCCCTTTTGCTGTATATTATTTTCTTCTATTTAGTTTGAAAAATGAGAACCTAGCTATGTTGTCTTGCAGAGGCATCTCATTTTTTGGTGCCATAGCTGGTTTATTATTTCTATTTTCTATTATTACAGGCATCGGACATCAAAACTACGGTGTAGGCCGTTTTGGGATCAGTTCTTTCTTTCCTGCGGGTAATGATATTGGCATTGCTCTAATATTATCACTTTGCTTTTCTTGGTATCTTTTCCTGACGACAGCAAGTAACAAATACATAGTCGCTGTAATACTTACCACATTGGCACTACTATTATCTGGGACCCGCGCGGGGATAATGGGCGCCGGGCTTGTTAATATAATTTTTGTCATTGTTTTTCTGTCGCGAAGATATCCTAATATTTACACAAGCCGAAATATGACGTTTAAAAAAATTATATTTATAATATTATTTGCAATTATTATGTTCCAAGTAACTACATTTATTGTCGATAACATCGATGTTTTTGCTTTTCAATTAGAGAAACTTATAGAAGTATCAAAAGCTCTTAATCCTCGAGAAAATTCTATAGAGCATGGAATTAAGTATCTAAAAATAAGGCCATTATTTGAAACGCTCTATGGTTCTGGCGTGTATTTTCAAGTTGAATCTGCTAAATCATTCTCTCATGCTTTCGGGGTTAATACGGAAAGGGCTTCATTTGAACAGGATACGTTAGATATCTTTGGGTATTATGGATTAATTTTAGGTGGTGGGATATTGCTGCTCCATTATTATTTCCTTGTAAATGCTATTGGAAATTTTTTCATGAGGCCAAATCTATTGCTATTTACTATTTCAATAGCTTTAGGACTTCTGCTAGTTGTAGGCAATCTATCCGGCCATGGAATTACTAGCCCTCAGGTCGGTACAATTGTCGGTACAATTTACTATATTTTGATGAGAAAAAGTGATGAAAATATTAATTATAAGTAATATGTATCCGTCTATAGAAGCTCCTTCATCTGGTATTTTTGTTAAAAGAATTTCTGATCAGCTTTCATCTTGTCCAGACATTATTGTTGATACCTGGACCTTGCCTCATTGGAATAAATATCTTGCATATTTATATTTTTATTTCGCCTTCATTTTTAAAATTCTAGTATCTCGCCCTAATTATACTTATTGCCATTTCGTTACTCATACTGGCCTTCTAGGAGTGTTTGCAAAGAAAATTATTGGAAGTACATTAGTATTAAACTGTCACGGTTCAGATGTGATTGGGTCATTAGAAAAAAGCCGTTTTCGTTATAAATTATGTAACTTTTTGTTTAGAAAATCTGATCTGATAATAACACCGTCTAGGTTCTTACAAGATACCATTGAAGGCAATTTTATAATTGATTCAAAAGAATTTTACATATCTCCTTCAGGGGGAGTGCCTATACCGCAATTACCTAATTACAAAGACGCAGAAACGGTTTTGAATATTGGCTATGTGGGCCGTATTGTGGAAAACAAGGGGGTTAACGTCCTTGTTCAAGCACTGAATAAGATAACAATCCCTGTCCATTTAACTGTTGCAGGTGCTGGCGATCCCCATATATTCTCAAATATAAAAAAAGATAATACAATAGTTAAGATTTATGGCGAGTTACATCATGAAGAACTCCACTCAATATATAGCCAAATAGATGTCTTAATTTTTCCAACTCTATTAAGAGAGAGTCTTGGATTAACTCCACTTGAAGCAATGGCTTTTGGTGTTCCCGTGATTGGAAGTGATATAGGTGCAATACCCGAATACATTATACCCGAACAAACGGGGTATTTGGTTCATACAGGGTGCGCAGATAGCCTGAGAGATGCTCTATTAAAGTTTAGTGCCTTATCAAAAAGTGAGAAGATGAAATTGAGTGCAGGGGCAAGAAAAATGGCGCAGAAATATGATGAGAAAATTGTCGCAATGCAATTAATTGAAAAACTAATTTCTTTATAAACATCATTAATCTCTCAACAATCATTCGTGTAGTTTTGTTGGGATTGCGAGGTGACTTGGAGAATTAGATGCTTTTGAAAGTTGGTTCAATCGACAACAAATTCTAAGGGTTACAATCTGTAATTATTTTCTTAACGAAGCCTGCTTGTAAGCAGTATGTTGCTCCAGTATTTTGACAGACTGCTGTACCTTCACCTACTAGAGGTAAATCCAAACGTTCACCATACTCACTCATCCAGCCTATTTGTTTTGCTGGAACACCAGCTATTAGCGCATAGTCAGCCACGTCTTTAGTTACCACAGCTCCTGCAGCTATAAATGCATAACGACCAAGCGAAACGCACAAATAATAGTGGCATTTGCACCAATGGTGGCACCTTTTTTGACGAGCGTATTCTTATACTCATCTTTCCTGGGAATACCTGAGCGTGGATTGTAGACATTGGTAAAAACCATGCTCGGTCCACAAAAAACATCATCCTCTATAGTAACATTATCATAGACTGATACATTGTTTTGCACCTTAACATTATTGCCAATAACGACTTTGTTACCAACATAAACATTTTGTCCAAAAGAACAGTCAGTACCAATTTTAGCCTCAGCACAAATATGAACCCAATGCCAGATCGCGGAGCCACTACCAATTTTAGCACCTTCATCGATAATTGCCGTGGGGTGGGTTTTATAAGTCATTTTTTTACCCAGTCATTACTTAGATATATTATTCAAGAAAGGGTGATACTCACCAACTTTACCCAGTGGAACTTGATTTCTTATGTCAGAGACGGTCTCAATCGCTACTCTATTCTCTTCTAAACCAAAGCCGTTGCCTTTGAGAATTTCTTCGTAGCTTCTGGTGTGTAAATCTGCAAATCCGCCAGAGAATTCTAGTTCGTCACCATTGATAGTAATACTGCGGTAAGTCCTTTGACCAGATGCTATCGCTTCATCGGGTAAATTTTCAGCATCCACTGAAAGGAACCAACGTACTCGCGCATTTTCATATTCCAAATAACCGGCATTAACAGTATCAGAGAAATGATGAACCTTGTTCTCATCCAGTTTTCCAAATAAAAAATGGAGCATATCATAGAAGTGAACACCTATATTCGTGGCCACACCTCCAGATTTGTTAACATCTCCTTTCCACGAGGCCAAATACCAATGTCCTCTAGAGGTGATATAAGTTAAATCTACTTCGTGTTTTTTATTCTTGGGTGAATTTGCGATATTCTCTTTAAGTGCTATTATAGCAGGGTGCAATCTTAGTTGTAATATGGTGTTAATCTTACGACCTGTTGCATCTTCTATCTCCTGTAATCCATTAATATTCCACGGATTCAGTACTAAAGGTTTTTCACATATCGCATCAGCGCCCGAGCGTAATGCAAACCTTATGTGAGAATCGTGTAAGTAGTTTGGGGAGCAGATAGAAACATAATTTAGGGGGTTTCCACGCCGTCTCATTTTATCCACATGACGATCAAACCTCTCGTATTCCGTAAAAAAGTCGGCATTCGGGAAATAACTATCAATGATACCAACTGAATCATTTTTATCTAGAGCTGCAACGAGCTGATTGCCAGTATCAGAGATAGCTTTCATATGTCGTGGGGCAATGTAACCTGCAGCGCCAATAAGGCCGAATTTTTTCATATTACTCTCTTTGTGCTAGTGAATTACTGGCGTTTTTACTTACGTGTCTAACAAGGACTGCAAATAGGCTGAAAAGTCCTCCTAACATTGTGGATATAATAACTATTAAAGCTCTTTTAGGTGCCGTTTTAATCTCCGGTTTTACAGGAGGGTCAATAGTCTCAAATATGTATTCTTCTCTAGTCTCAGCAAGAAGAATTTTTTGTGTTTCTTGTTTAATCAGACTATAAAAAATGGTCCGGATATCTGCGATTTGAGTTCTATCCAATTGTTTTTGTAGATACTCGATACTTGCATTCGATTGATTAATATCCTTATTTCGGGTATATTGGTTTATATCTTCAACTAACCATGTAGCCCAAGTCTGAGCAAGTTCCGGTACTGGAAAATTTATCGAGATCTCAATAAAGCCTGTTTCCATATCTTCTGATACCGTTAAAATAGTTTTGAATTTTTCATATACTGCTATATCTGATGGTTTTGGTTTATCAGTTAGTGTCCACTTATTGGCTTCTCTATCATATATATTTTCATCAAAAATAGGGGTATTTGTAGTTTGATCCCAATCAATAATAGTCATTAGAGGAACCATTATTTTTTTTCGGTCAATAAAATCTTTAATAAAACGATGAGATCGTATTGTAGCAACTGCTATATCTTTTTTATCAATCCGTGCTGCACTTAAATCCAACCCTGCAATGGAAGCAAGCCCTTGTAGTTGTCCACCTTTGGGCTGTGATGAGCTTTCTGCTGGTGCAATGAGAGCGGTAGATTGATAAATGTTGGGTAGGTTCAAGGCATAGACTATTGACGCTATAGCAAAAAATAGGGTAATTCCCATGATTAACCATTTTCCATGCCATAGTACTTGAATTATGGCTACTAAATCTACCTCATCGTTAGTAACTATCACTGGAAATTTGTCTTGTGTATTTGATGTCATTGATTGTCAATATTCATAATAATTTCTTGTGAAAAGCCTATTCTATTAAAAGCTATATTTTTAATTGTTTTAATATAGAAAGCAATTAAAATTTTAGACTGCTATCTGGGGGTATTGTAATAATTATCTATATCGACAATCATTCGAGTGACTATTGTACGTAATGAGAAATAAATTAAAGACTAATGCAATTAACAGGTCACTACTAAAGCTTGTTTCTTATGCAATTTTTAAAATAGTTGGTTCAAATTTCATATTTTGAAGCCATGTAGGATGTTATAGTAGCGTATCAAAAAAATATACACATTTTCGACATGTATTTTTATAAAAATTATTGATTTAAACCTTAGCCTGAAGTTACAACACCTATATCGGATACCGTGTCCCATACAAGATACGAATATCTTATTTTAGAATCTGCTCTCGCTGAGCTATTTGATAAGTTACATAAGGGAGTGTCGCACAAGAATCTATCAAGGTAGATTCTAAGGAGTGAAATGGAAATGGATTAATAAAGCCCTGGTTCCTGTTGTCGAATTCTGACCATACAAAGAATGCCATAGGAGAAGAAAGAACTCTCCTAATTTTTGCGCTTCAAAGACTTGAATTTAGGACTGTTCTGCCATCTAAAATAGCGGATCAGGTGCATAAAATTGATGCTATAAGACCATCGATAGTTTTGATTATGTATTCTTCCATAAAGTTTTTTCTCTTAGGAGTATTCACTCAAATCTGAACATTCAACCGGAAAAACTGTCTTTAAGGTTTTCGAGTAAACTCGCTCGGGCTTCTTTGAAAATATCGCTTCTAAAAAGTAGTTTGCTGGTATTCATTTCGTTTTGGCGAGAGATGAAATCCGGATAGTAGGGAGAGTTCTCACCTTCCTGCAAGATTGATTGGAGTACATTTTCCTGAAATTGATTGCTATAAATTGATGCGAGCAGTGAAATCCATTCTTGACGGTAATGATTGGTCGTGTTTTGAATATTTAAAACGACAGATTTTTTGACGCTTGAAAATCCATGCTGTGAGATAGCTTCTTCAACAAGATCATCTGTTTTTACGGAATCAAGAAGAAGAAGCGAGAGGCTTTTATGAAGTCCTGATGATCTAATAAATTGAACAGCTAACGTGAAAGAGCCATCATATTGCGATATTGCTGATTTCGGTATAATCTGTTCCAGTACTCCAGAGTAGCCAGGCGTATTGAGACCGGTGACTGTGCCCCCAGCGGCAAGTGCGGCTGGGATCGATAATGAAAAAGGAAATGAAAGCAGAAATATTGTCACTATTTTCTTATACATTTAGTTTTATACCTCAATAAATTATTACTTAATTTCTTTATGAGGCGATAAAACCAAACCAATGTGACAGGGGTGTTAACAGATTGTTACGATTTTGTGAAGTTTTTGTGAATCTTTTATTAAATAACAAGAGGTTATCGCAAAACGGTTTGACATTTTTGCGAATCAAATGATAGCCTAAAATTCAGGTGATATTATGTTAGCAAATGAATATTACAGTAATATTACAAAATCAAAATAAATAATAACATAAATAATAAGGAGTATTTCATGAAGTATTTAGCAATCAGTTTAATAATGACCCTGGGTCTTGGCGGTGGGGTTGCCAACGCGGAAGAACTTTCTTCTTCACTGCTTCTTCAGCAAGATAGCTCCATCGCGTCTGACAAAATAGCTTCGCGTGATTGGTCGGCGGCAGAAGAAGAGTTGATCTCGACGGATTTTGGCCCCGAAGATCAGATATTTGCAAAAGTGAATCTAGCGTTTTTATATAGCGCAACAGGTCGGGCTGACAAAGCACAAGCCTTATACCAAGAAATACTTGATGGCCGCGACAATAGTTTTGCTATGACACTTTCCGGACAGCCGAGAAAAGTGAAATATATCGCAAAAGATGGCATCAAGCGGCTTGATAGCTTGTAAGAACGATTAAAATAATTCAATGTATCAACAGATATCTATTATTTATAAGGTCTGTCGGTGATACAAAAAACTCTATTGGTCTTTCTGATGCTGGCTTCATTTTCGATGATGTTCCTGTCAGAAAGGCCTATTTATTTTGCAGTTCCTTTGTGGGGACTGCTGAGCTCGCTCAGCTTTTTTGATTTTAAGGCACTCCGACTTCCAAATATTCTAACTGCCCTGGTCCTTTGTCTCGGCATTGCCTACAATATATATATCGACAAAAATTTATTGTTGCCGCTCACTTCCTTTTTGATCTCATCGGCTCTACTTATCATCATCTCATTAACCTACTACAAATTGCGGGGAAGGCTTGGACTTGGAATGGGGGACATAAAATTGTTCGCCGCCGGTGCGGTTTGGCTTAGTCCTTATCAGTTACCATTTGTGCTGCTTATATCCTCGTTGACCGCGATTTTGTACTTCTTTATATCATTTGAACGCGTTAATGTAGCGGCAACAAACCAGAAAATTCCTTACGGCCCGTTTCTCGCGATCGCAATTTGGTCCGTCTGGCTTTCGGGTGATTATTTGATCCGCCTTCTCCAATAGAATCACCAACTGATTCTAATCAAGAAACCTCCATAAGTCTATTTTCCTAAGTGATATATTGAGCGGTATTGCACCGATATTTCTGTCACAATTGGAGAAATTATTTCGCGTTAACAATTCTAACATCTTCATAAGTATTTGTTATTAAATGAATAATGCGAAAATAAATTTGTGAGTTTTCTATTTAATAATTTTATCACACCTCTGAAACAAAAACATCATAAACCCCGTCTATCTAGGAAATGCTTAACGGGCTCATTTGGGTCCAATCGAAACATGAGACTGAACATAGATGTTCAATAATTTTAATAAGACGGGGTCGAAATGACAAATCTCAAACTAATTAAGAAGCTGCTCTTTGTAACTTTGGCAGCAGCTTCCCTTTCAGCATTTACAAGTTGCAGTGATAAAAATACAGAATTGGCATCGAAAGGTGAGACTGGTGATAATCCCGGTACAGGGAATGTAGGAACCGGTGGCGGGAGTGGCGGCGGCGGTACTGTTGTTCAATGTACAGCAGGTACTGTCGAAGTTGCTCTTGGTAGCGGCAGCGCTTGCCAAATATCAGGTACGATTACACAGGATATGACGCTTGATGCGGCAAACACATACTTGCTTTCAGGTAAGGTAACGATAGGTCAAGAAACACTATCTGATGGCACTGGCGGAACAAGAGTAACACTTAACGTTCCTGCAGGGACTACTGTTGCTGGCTTGGATGCAAATTCATTCTTGGTTATCGCTAGGGGTTCAATGATCAACGCAAATGGTAGTGTTGGTCAACCGATTGTCTTTACTTCCGCAGCAGATATTAATCGCGGATTTTCTGCAACCCCGGCACTTGATGAGTCATTTACATCTGAGTGGGGCGGTATTGTTGTGAACGGTCTGGCGACCATCAACGGATGCGCATCTGGAATTTGCGAAGCAGATGGCGAAGGCGATTCTGGTAAATACGGTGGTGCCAATGATGCAGATAATTCAGGTACAATGCGTTATGTGCAAGTAAAGTATGCGGGTAACCCTATTACTGATGATGATGAACTTAATGGTATCGCTTTTGAAGGTGTAGGTAATGGAACTACGCTTGATTACATTCATGTACATAACGGTGCCGACGATGGTGTAGAATTCTTTGGCGGAACTGTTGATGTGAAACATTTGATCATCACGGGTGCAGATGACGATAGCCTTGATTGGACAAAAGGTTGGCGCGGTCGTGCTCAATATGTCCTTATTCAGCAAAACGACAATCAATCTGCATCTGATCAGGGTATTGAGGCTGATAATAATGGTAACGACAATGACGCGGCACCATTTGCGCAACCTACCTTATCAAATGTAACATTGATCGGTGGTCAAACCCGCGGCGATATTGGCATGCTTTTACGTGAAGGTACTGGTGCAAAGATCTACAATACTGTGGTAACTGGTTTCTTAGACTATTGTCTTGATCTTGATCAGGCGGCAACATATACGCGCCGTGACGGTGCCAATGGAATTACCATTCAATCAACATTGCTTGGTTGCGATGTTCCTTTTGCATCGGATGCTGAAGATGGTGACTTGGAAACTTGGTTCCTTGGTCAAGCCAACAATGTTGCAGAAACATCTACTCTTTCTGGTTTCTATAATGGTATCGCTGAAAATGCGGTTGCGCCTACCGATGTTAATGCTCTTGATACATGGTTTGATACGACAGATCATATCGGTGCTGTAAAGTCGGGTTCTACCTCAGATAATTGGACACTTGGCTGGTCTTACGCGATTAATCCAACCCCAAGCTGCCCAACAGGTACGGCGTCTAATAATGCAGGCGGTTGTATTCTACAGGGCACTATCACCGGAAATGTCAGACTTGCAGCGGGACTTAATTACTTCCTTCGTGGTAAAGTGGTTATTGGTGAAGACCTTGGTGGTGACGCGAGTACGCCGATTGCCGCCGCGACAGCAGGTAATTTGACGATAGATGCTGGTGTGACAATTGCTGGTGAAGATAAAAATTCATACCTTGTGATTTCACGTGGATCGAAAATCTTCTCTAACGGTACGGCTGAGGCGCCGGTTACTCTAACGGCTACAAATGATGCCACACGTAACCTCGATACTGATACTGCTCTCTGGGGTGGTGTTGTTATTAACGGCCGTGCAACAATAAATGGATGTGCTTCTGGTATCTGTGAGGCAACTGGTGAAGGCGACTCTGGTCTATACGGTGGTAACGACGATGACGACGATAGCGGTCAATTGTTTTATACCGTTGTTAAATATGCGGGTAACCCAATCACTGCTGATGATGAGCTTAACGGTATCGCGTTTGAAGGTGTGGGCCGTGGTACAGAAGTTGATTACCTTCAGGTGCACAATGGCGCTGACGATGGTGTTGAATTCTTCGGTGGTACTGTTCGGGTGAAACACCTAGTTGTTACTGGTGCTGATGATGACAGCATTGACTGGACCAAGGGATGGCGTGGTGCAATCCAGCATGCCGTTGTGGTTCAAAATGATAACCAGTCTGCCACAGACCAAGGCATCGAAGCCGACAACAATGGTTCCGACAATGATGCGGCACCATTTGCCCAACCATTACTTTCCAATATCACTCTTGTTGGCGGAACGACACGCGGTGACATAGGTATG
>CAXBLS010000025.1:0-32049 GCA_963976585.1 uncultured Kordiimonadaceae bacterium | reverse complement strand
CAAACAAACCAAAGATGATAAACGATAGATTGGTGACACAATATCGCCCTTAGAGATTTTGGCCTATTTCAGGGATAATTCTCCGGGTGATCAGTCTCTCCACCAATCCGTTAGCCAATATATAGCCCCACTACCGCAGAGTTCTGCGGTTCTATGTGACTAGGCTGAAATAGGTGATAAAACTGGGGAGGGAGTGGTGGGCCTGGTAGGACTCGAACCTACGACCGAACCGTTATGAGCGGTTTGCTCTAACCAACTGAGCTACAGGCCCTCCAAAAATTATGTTCGCTTAACTAGCAGATAATAAAAACAATGAATAGAGGGGAAATTCACCAAAGCGATTTTTTTTATTAAGCCCGCCGTAAAAGCGGGCTTAATGTATTTATTTATCCAGAAAACTCCGAAGTTTTCTCGAACGACTTGGATGTTTAAGCTTGCGAAGCGCTTTGGCTTCAATTTGCCTGATCCGTTCCCGCGTCACAGAGAACTGTTGACCGACTTCTTCAAGTGTATGGTCAGTATTCATTCCTATACCAAAACGCATGCGCAGGACGCGCTCCTCGCGCGGCGTAAGCGATGCAAGTACTCTTGTTGTTGTGTCTCGCAAATTGGTCTGGATTGCACTGTCCACAGGAAGGATCGCATTCTTGTCCTCAATAAAGTCACCCAAGTGGCTGTCTTCCTCGTCACCAATTGGCGTTTCAAGCGAGATCGGCTCTTTAGCTATCTTCATGACCTTGCGTACTTTTTCAAGCGGCATCGAAAGACGAGCGGCAAGTTCTTCCGGTGTCGCTTCACGTCCTATTTCATGCATCATCTGACGACCCGTGCGCACCAGCTTATTGATGGTTTCTATCATGTGAACCGGGATACGAATTGTCCGCGCCTGATCGGCGATGGAGCGGGTAATAGCCTGCCTGATCCACCAAGTGGCATAAGTGGAAAACTTATAACCACGGCGATATTCAAATTTATCCACCGCCTTCATCAAGCCAATATTACCTTCCTGAATAAGATCAAGGAACTGAAGACCACGGTTGGTATATTTCTTGGCAATGGAGATCACCAATCGCAGGTTGGCTTCAACCATTTCTTTTTTAGCGATGCGGGCTTCTTTCTCGCCCTTTTGAACTTTGTTCACAATGACGCGAAACTCTGAAACATTGAGCCCCACATCCTTGGCTATTTCTGCTACCTGATCGCGCATGTTCTGGATAATTTCATTTTCTGATGTGGCAAAGCTGTTCCAGCCCTTGCCTTTATCCGTGGACATGACTTTGATCCAGCCCGGCTCAAGCTCGCGGCCCCAGTAATTTTCCAGATAAGATTTGCGGCTTACTTTATAACGTTCCGCCAGACGCAACATTTTACCTTCAAGTCCCATAAGGCGCTTACTGGAATGGTAAAGTTGCTCCAATAGCGCTTCAATACGGTTGTTATTAAGTCTCAGGTTATTAACCATAGTAATAAGCTCGTCACTTAACTTTCGATATCGCCGTTCCTGAGCAGGCGAAAGCTCGGTATTGCCAATGTTCGATTCATGGCGAAGATCTTGAAGTTTTGCAAACTTCTTGTGGACTTTTCTGATTTCGGCGAAAATTTCCATCACCCGTGGATGAAGTGCTTCTTCCATACTCGCCAGTGACATGGTGACACCTTCTTCGTCATCATCATCATCGTCGTCTTCGCATTCTTCAAGCCCCTCTTCGATTTTGCTGCCATCTTCGTTCTCACCATTATTCTCGGGACTTTCTTCATCGTCCTGATCGGCGATCTCATCAACTTCCTCTTCTTCAGCAACGGCTGCGGGAGTGGCGTCAGTCTCTTGAGTGGGGTCATTACCGTACATGGCATCAAGATCGATAACATCACGCAGAAGAATTTCTTCTTCTTCGAGCATCTCGCCCCAAGCGGCCAGCGCATTAAAAGTCAACGGGCTGTCGCAAAGACCGGAAATCATCGTTTCACGGCCTGCCTCAATACGTTTGGCAATTGCAATTTCACCCTCGCGAGATAGAAGCTCCACGCTTCCCATCTCACGCAGATACATTCTCACCGGATCATCGGTGCGGTCTACCGGGGCTTTGGCCTCTGGTTTTGCCACTGTGGCAGCTTTTTCTTTAGCGCTAGCTTGTTTTTCTGGCACAGCTTCTTCAACTTCCGCATCGGCATTATCGATCACATTTATGCCCATCTCAGAAAGCATGGTCATGACATCTTCGATCTGCTCAGAAGACATTTGATCTTGGGGAAGTGCCTCATTCATGGCGTCGTAAGTGATATAGCCGCGCTTTTTCGCTTCGGCGATCATCTTTTTAACAGCATCTTGACTGTTTACAGCTGGGGCGTCTGCTGGATCAGCAGTTTTTTCAGACTTGGTGGCTTTTTGCGCCATTTATAAACCTCGAATTATTTTTTAAAGCAAAAATACTTTCCTTAAGGATCTTTCCCTAAGGTATCGCTAATTTTTTTATTGCTTGCTGACTGTTCATCTAACAGGGCTTGCAAGCGCGCAAATTCTTCTTCGTTCAAATCTTTAGACCCTAAGATTGCTATGTCTTTTTCAATCTTTTCCAAATGGAAAAGCTCAATAGAATGCAACCAAGTTTCTTCCGTTTCTTCCGCAGAAGAGTTTCGCCCAATAAATTTTTGGGCTGTCAACACGCCTTGCCTGGATATGGTTTCAACCACCTGGCCCAATCCATTTTCTAATAGTTGGTGTCTCAGGCTTTCATTTTCAAGGTCCGAGTCGCGACTTGCTATACGTATTATTTCATTACGTACCTTGTCAAGCTCAAGTGATTCGAATTCGAAGGTCGCAAACTGCTCTTCGTGACGCTCGAGCAGCCAGGGATGCTCCAAAACCGTTAGTATGATTAGCCTTTCTCTGTCTTTCACGGATAATTTTGTCGTTTTACCTATTTCAGTTTTATTGAGATTTCCTATACTTTTTGCCGACTCATTCCCACCGTACCCTTTGTTTTTATAGGGCGCTTTTTGCCAACTTCCCTGCTGATTCTCTTTATCTCGCTGAGACTTGCCTCTTTCATGGAGGTCTATTTCCGGAACAAACTCGCCGCCAAACAGTTTTTTGAGACGTTTTTGAAAGTCACTTTCATAGTAGCCACGGATTTTTGCATCTTTAATTTCAGTTAGAATTTGGCTTATCTTTTGCTCTAGACCGGCCCGTTGTTCAGGGGTATCAAAATGGACATTCCCAACCAGCTCGGTCCATAGAACTTTGGCCAGCGGCAGACCTTCACCGAGCAGCCTTTCAAACGCAGCGCTGCCCTGTCCGGCGACAAAACTATCCGGGTCCTCACCTTCTGGAAGATAAACAAATCTTAGCGAATGGCCTGGCTTTAAAAGTCCAAGCGATCTTTCGACCACACGGATCGCGGCGCGCTGCCCGGCTTTGTCACCGTCAAAGCACATCATCGGCTCAGGCGCAAGGCGCCACATCTCCCTGATTTGATCTTCGGTCACGGCCGTCCCTAATGGGGCCACCGCTTCCGGAAAACCCGCCTGCGCAAGGCCGATTACGTCCATATATCCTTCACCAACAAGCAACCTTCCTTTATCAAATGCCGCTTTTCTGGCACCGCTTAGATTGTAAAGAAGTCGTCCTTTATGAAATAGCGGTGTCTCAGGTGAGTTTAGATATTTTGCCTTTGCATTTGCTGAAAGAGCCCGCCCCCCAAAAGCAACCACCCGGCCTTGTCTATCGGTAATCGGAAACATAAGGCGGCCTCGAAACCGGTCATAACTATCGCCGCCGTCTTCGGGCTTGATGAGCATACCGGCTTCAATAAGCATTTCTTCGCTAAATTCCGGGCGTGCCAACATCGCACCTTTGAGGGCCGTACGGTCATTTGGTGAAAACCCAAGCCGAAATTGTTTCACAGTATCTTTAATTAAGCCACGCTTTTGAATATAAGCGCGCGCCTCACTTCCGACTTGAGCCACGAGCTGACTTTCAAACCAATGGGCCGCTGCCTCCATCACATCGAAGAGCGTCTTCTTGACCTTTGAGCGCTGTTTATCTTCCGGTGTGTATTCAGGGATTTGAAGGCCGGCCTGACCAGCGAGCCGTTCAATAGTTTCAGGAAAAGAAAGCCCTTCCGTTTCCAGAACGAAATTAATCACATCGCCGTGCGCGCCGCAGCCAAAACAGTGATAAAAGGATTTATCGTCATTAACCGTGAAAGATGGGGTCTTTTCATTGTGAAATGGACACAGACCAGTGTGCTCACGTCCCTTACGGACAAGGCGTACCTTGCGGCCAACAATTTCGCTTACTGGCAGCCGATTTCGAATTTCATCAAGAAAATCTGGTGTAAATCCCATTTGCGGACCTTTAATCCCATAAAATAATAGTCGGTAAGTTTAGGATAGAACCGGGTCCAAGACAACAGTATTCAGGAGAGTAAACCTTTTGCCATGGCACTGGCTTTCGAAAAGTCCATTTGGCCAGAATATTCCTGCTTGAGGGTCGCCATGATCTTACCGATATCCTTGAGGCCTGACGCAGATGTGTCCTCAATGGCCTTCTTTACGGCAACCTCTATTTCACTTTGGTCAAGCTGTCGTGGCAGAAATTCGCGGATGATATCAATCTCATCGCTTTCCTGTTTGGCAAGTTCCAGCCGTCCCGCATCTTCATAGGCTTTGATGCTGTCGTTTCTCTGTTTGACCATCTTGGAAAGAATGTCAATAATTTCAGAATCGCCAACTTTACTATCTGATTCGGTACGAACTGATATGTCCCTGTCTTTTACCGCTGCCATGATTAAACGGATCGTTGAGAGGCGGCGTCGGTCTTTTGACCTCATTGCCTCTTTCATCGCAGTGTTAAATTTCTCGCGCAACATATTGTTTTATATCCTTATTTTACAAAAACGCCGACTAATGACATCTCAAGGTCCGTCGGCTTTTTCTTACAGGAAAGAGAGACTCTACCCGAATTCGATAAATAATGCAACAGCAAATTATCTTGTAAGTCATTGTTTTTAAACAGCTATTTTTATGAAAAATTCAACCGATATTCACTTGACGGGACCATAGCTATTTATTATGTTTCGGTCAATTTACGTATTAGTACGGGCCTCGCTCGAAATATGTTAAAACAATTGAGCCATAGCAATCTTATTATATAAAGCCTTTATTCTATGACGGACAAACAGACCTACCAAATACCTCCTCACGATAAAATTACAGCCGTATTAGTGCTCGCGGACGGATCAGTTTTTTGGGGATATGGACTTGGCAAGATCGGCGAAACCGTCGGTGAAGTTTGTTTCAATACATCCATGACCGGCTATCAGGAAATCCTCACTGATCCTTCTTACGCTGGTCAGATTATCAACTTCACATTTCCTCATATTGGTAATGTGGGTACCAATGATGAGGATGAAGAAACAGCTCAGTCCGCCGCGCGGGGCTTGATCATCCGTCAGGATATCACCGAGCCCTCAAACTTCAGATCCTCAAAACATTTCAATGACTGGTGTATCGGACAAAACCTCACTGGCATTTCCGGCGTAGATACAAGAAGACTTACAAAACATATCAGATTAAATGGCGCCCCCAACGGCGTCATTTGTTTTAATCCGGACGGTCAGTTTGACATTGATGCTCTTCTTCAAAAGGCAAACGACTGGCCGGGACTTGAAGGAATGGATCTGGCCATAGAAGTAAGCTGCAAACAATCTTACACTTGGGATGAGATAAGGTGGTCTATTGATGATGGTTATAGAAAACTGGAAAATCCGAAAGCTCATGTGGTCGCTGTGGACTATGGCATCAAACGGAACATTCTGCGCTGCCTCGCGAGCACCGGTGCTCGTGTTACTGTGGTATCCGCGAACGCCACAGCCGAAGAAATACTCGCCCACAAGCCGGACGGTATATTCCTCTCCAACGGCCCCGGCGATCCTGCTGCCACTGGCCAGTACGCCATTCCCGTTATTCAGGACCTTCTCAAGACCAACATTCCTCTATTCGGGATTTGTCTTGGACATCAAATGCTCGCTTTGGCGGTCGGTGCTAAAACAACCAAGATGCATCAAGGCCACCGCGGCGCCAACCACCCGGTCATGGACTTCAATACCGATAAAGTCGAGATCACTTCAATGAACCACGGCTTTATGGTTGATAAAGACACATTGCCAGACGGTGTGCGCCTTAGCCACATATCCCTGTTTGACAAAACCTGCTGCGGTATTGAGCTTAAAGACAAACCCGCCTTTTCAGTACAGCATCACCCGGAAGCAAGCCCCGGACCACAAGACAGCCACTATCTTTTTGACCGCTTTATGGAAATGATTTTAAACCATGCCTAAACGTACCGATATCAATTCAATTCTCATCATTGGCGCTGGCCCCATCATTATCGGGCAGGCCTGTGAATTTGATTATTCCGGCACTCAAGCCTGTAAAGCGCTACGCGAAGAAGGCTACCGCGTTATTCTGGTTAATAGTAATCCCGCAACAATCATGACCGACCCTGATCTGGCCGATGCAACTTATATCGAGCCGATAACTCCGGAAATGGTGGAAAAAATTATTGATAAAGAAAGACCCGATGCCATCCTACCAACCATGGGCGGACAAACGGGACTCAACACGGCACTTGAGCTTGATAAAATGGGAGTGCTCGAAAAATACAATGTAGAGTTGATTGGCGCTAAGGTTGAAGCCATTAATATGGCCGAAGATCGACAGCTCTTTAAAGACGCCATGGTCCGTCTTGATATAAACACGCCGCGCAGCCGTGTTGTCAATTCCCTCGAAGAGGCGCTTGATGCGCTTGATTATATCAAACTGCCCAGCATCATCAGACCGAGCTTTACCATGGGTGGTACTGGCGGCGGTGTTGCTTATAATAAAGAAGAATATATCCAGATCGTTAAAGGTGGCCTCGATGCTTCACCGAACAAGGAAGTGCTGGTTGAGCAATCAGTTCTCGGTTGGAAGGAATTTGAGATGGAAGTGGTCCGCGACACCGCAGACAATTGCATCATCATCTGCTCCATCGAAAATTTCGACCCTATGGGTATTCATACAGGCGACAGTATCACTGTCGCACCGGCACTCACCCTCACCGACAAAGAATACCAGATCATGCGAAACGCGTCGATCGCTGTTCTACGTGAAATTGGTGTGGAAACCGGCGGATCAAATGTACAGTTTGCCGTAAACCCGGTTGATGGCGAGCTGATCATCATCGAAATGAACCCGCGGGTTAGCCGCTCGTCGGCCTTAGCCTCCAAAGCAACGGGTTTTCCTATCGCCAAGGTGGCCGCTAAGCTGGCTGTTGGTTACACCCTTGACGAACTTCAGAACGAAATCACCGGCGTTACGCCGACTTCGTTTGAGCCAACCATTGATTATGTGGTCACAAAAATACCGCGTTTCACGTTCGAAAAGTTCCCCGATAGCGCACCAACACTGACCACCGCAATGAAATCAGTCGGTGAAGCTATGTCGATTGGCCGTAGCTTCCCGGAAAGCCTGCAAAAAGCGCTGCGTTCTATGGAAACTGACCTCACTGGCCTCAATGAAATACCAGTACCGGGATATGATCCGGAAAGCGGCGACATTAATGCCGTGCGCGCTGCCCTTGCTGAACCGACAGCCGACAGAATATTAATTCTAGCCCAAGCGTTGCGCCTTGGCTTGTCAACAGCGGAAATTCACGCCACCGCAAAATATGATCCCTGGTTTATCGATCAGGTGCGCCTTATCACCGATGCCGAACAGGGTGTTAAAGAAAATGGTCTGCCAAATGACGAGATGGGTTTCATAAGTCTTAAATCGCTTGGTTTTTCCGACCAGCGCCTCGCTGAACTTGCGGGCATCCCGGAACAAGACGTAACTGCAAAGCGCCTTGCCCTTGGCGTGCGTCCGGCCTTCAAGCGCATTGATACCTGCGCTGCTGAGTTCCAGTCACAGACCCCTTACCTTTATTCCAGCTACGAGCGCGATGCTGCTGGCATATCCGAATGTGAAGCCGACCCTTCTGATGCCAGAAAAGTAGTGATTCTTGGCGGCGGTCCAAACCGAATTGGTCAGGGGATTGAATTTGACTATTGCTGCTGTCACGCTGCGTTTGCCTTAAGCGAACAAAATTACGAAACCATCATGGTCAACTGTAATCCCGAAACCGTGTCCACGGACTATGACACCTCAGACCGCCTTTATTTCGAGCCCCTAACGGCCGAAAATGTAATTGATCTTATTCACCGCGAACAAGAAAATGGCGAAGTAGTAGGCGTGATCGTGCAATTTGGCGGGCAAACACCGCTAAAACTATCCCACGCACTTGAAGCTGCCGGTATTCCAATCCTTGGGACAACACCGGATTCCATCGACCTTGCCGAGGACCGTGAAAGGTTTCAGGAACTTGTTAATAAACTGGAACTCAAACAGCCAGAAAACGGTCTTGCCACTCAAACAGACCAAGCTGTTGAAATTGCGGAAAAAATTGGCTACCCGATCCTGATCCGCCCTTCTTATGTGCTCGGTGGCCGCGCCATGGAGATCGTTTATGACACCGTTTCCTTACAACGCTACATGAAAGAAGCGGTTAGCGTTTCCTGGGACAGCCCCGTTCTTATCGATAAATATCTTGGTGGTGCGACGGAAATTGATGTGGATGCTCTTTGTGACGGCGAAGAGGTTCACGTTGCCGCGATCATGCAACATATTGAGGAAGCCGGCGTTCATTCTGGGGACAGTGCTTGCTCATTGCCGCCCTATTCCCTCAAAGACAGCGTGATTGATGATCTAGAGACGCAAACGAAAAAGCTCGCCCTCGCCCTCAATGTTCGCGGTTTAATGAATGTGCAATTTGCCGTAAAAGACGATGTGGTCTACCTGATAGAGGTAAATCCTCGTGCCAGTCGCACCGTTCCGTTTGTCGCCAAAGCGATTGGCGCACCGGTCGCCAAAATCGCTGCTCGCCTTATGGCGGGAGAAAAACTCAAAGATTTTGATATTCCGAGTTACCGCACTGGTCACTTTGCAGTTAAAGAAGCGGTCTTACCGTTCAACAGATTTCCGGGCGTTGATATTCTACTGGGTCCAGAAATGCGCTCAACCGGAGAGGTGATGGGACTGGATGACACCTTCCCACGTGCCTTCCTCAAGTCGCAAATCGCCGCAAACACGCATCTTCCCTTAGAAGGTAGCGTCTTTATTTCCGTTAAGAATAAAGACAAGGTGAAGATGATCACCCCGGCAAAAGAGTTGATTGATATGGGTTATACGGTCATAGCCACCGGCGGTACCGCAGATTTTCTAATTGCCGAAGGTATTGAAATCACTCGTATCAATAAAGTACTCGAAGGTCGGCCTCATATTGTTGATGCTATCAAGAATGATGAAATTGACCTGATATTTAATACCACCGAGGGTGCCCAATCGATTAAAGATAGTTACACGCTTCGTCGCACTGCATTAATAGATAATATCCCCTATTACACCACCGCTCGTGGTGCAATTTCGGCCATGGAAGCAATAAAAGTCTTGAAATCTTCGTCTCTTGAAGTTAAACCCCTTCAATCTTATGTATAATTGATTGAATATTTAAACGAAAAATATTGAAAAAATTAATTCCGCATTTGTGTCGAATGACCAAATGTGCCAATATTTTTTTGAATAGTTTTTTTTGAAACAGAGAATGTTGAAATGGTAGAAAAAGTTCCCATGACTGCGGAAGGTCATTCAAGGCTTGAAGTCGAACTAAAAAATCTGAAACACACAGAGAGACCGGCTGTGATTAAGGCGATTGAAGAAGCAAGAGCCCACGGCGATCTTTCTGAGAACGCGGAATATCATGCTGCCAAGGAACAGCAGGGTATGATCGAAGGACGCATTCAGATGATTGAAGGTAATTTAAGTCGTTCAGAGGTCATTGATCCAGCAGACCTTTCGGGCACAAAGGTTGTCTTTGCATCAACCGTCACAATAGCGGACGAAGATGACAATGAGAGCACCTACCAGATCGTCGGTGTCGATGAAGTAGATGTTGCTGCTGGAAAAATTTCTTATAGTTCACCAATCGGGCGTGCCCTGATCGGCCGTAATATTGGTGATGAGGTCGAGGTTAAAACCCCGGGCGGCGATACTTATTATGAGATTACAAAAGTTGAATTTATTTAACCAGCTTGGCGTTTGTGCGTAAAGCACTACCCGAACTTGTTACACATGTCATTGATTAGCTTTTGAAAGTGAAGCCAGAGTGTATTCTGAAAAGTCGCATTTTTCAGGATCCACTAACCAAGCATTGATCATATCAGCCCATTTGAGATCCAGACATAAGTCATGCCACTCCAGTGCTGCATTCTCGCATCGGCGCTTGTAATCAGAGTAATCCGAGCACATTTTCAATATGGTACGGGCAATATCATCTGGATTATTCTCCATATAAAACTCAACAGCACCCCGGATTCCCACACGACCAACAAACATAGGGTGATCAGATGCTGCAACGGGCGTCCCAACCATTAGACTTTCCATAATCGTCATAGGTAGTCCTTCTGGATAATCATGCCGACTCGGGACAGCCACAAGATCGGCATCATTCATGTTTTGCAAAACGTTATCATGACTTATTTTCCCAAGTATTGTTACATTTGCTTCCAAATCCATAGAACTTATAAAATCGGTAAGTTCCTCATTCCCACCACCGGCAATCTGTAAGGTTGCCTTACGCCCACTTCTTTTGATGCATGGTATTGCTTGGATCAAGTCGTAAATTCCCTTGGCCTTTGAGATCGCACCCGCATAGAATATATCGATTGTCTTTGTAGCAATATCAGTAGCAGCAATTTTACTCCATTCTTCTGGTGAAGAGGAATGTAACCAATCATAGGGTAGAATTTTTTTCTTTTCGACGCCCAATTTTTCAACAGATCGAGAGGCATTGATCTGATGATTTGCAATCCACCTTATTCTTCTATTGGCAAGTTCCCGAGAAAGAAAAAACTTATTTATTCGCCCTCTAAATCGCCCCATCTTCTCAAATGAATCAGCAAAAACAGGGAATGTTGGAATATTCTTTTTTCTTAAAAGTCTTAGAATTTTTATATCTGGAAGCCGCAAAATAACCCTATCTGGTTCAAATTCTTCAATTATTTCATGCATTCTTCGATATTTATCATCAGCACGAGTAAGTCCGATAGAACGTAAATTTTCTGTAAGCTTGCAAGAATAACCGTCGCTGTTCAGCACCACTACCAAAACATCCATCCCGTTTTGAGCCTGATCAACAACCGCCCCCACTGAATATTTTTGGCCGTAATAATTTTCCTTTCCATGTTCGACGAAGAGCCGTGTATACGCTTCCGAAAAATCACCTGCATACTGAATATATAAAACCTTCATAACATGCCTCTGAGTTTAATAACTAAATTCACTTTTATTCAACAAACACCGCGTCTGGCGTAAAGGGCACGCCTGGACGATGTTTCCCGCATCTGATACTAAGTGAGGTTTTCACACTTTCTACGTTGGGTGCGGGCGTCAAATGAGTGGTAAGAAAGGTCTGGAAATGATTTAGGTCGCGGGCGACAATTTTCAAAATAAAATCAATCTCACCATTTAACATATATGCTTCCCGAACCATCGGCCAGCCACCAACCAGCTTTTCAAACGCCTGAAGATCGCTTTCGGCCTGACTATGAAGTCCAACCATAGCGAATACTACAAGGTCATATCCAAGTGCCTTAGCATTAAGCTCTGCATGATATCCCGAAATAAGCCCTGCGTCTTCCAACGCTCGGACCCGCCGCAAACAGGGTGGCGGCGTAATACCGGCACGCTGTGCCAACTGAACATTGGTTATACGGCCCTCTTCCTGCAAAGCTTGAAGTATCACTAAATCAATTTCGTCGAGTTTAATATGTTGCATTTGCTTTCGCTGAAACCTTTATTAAATCAATGGTGTTTTTGCCAATTTGGCTAACATTATTTCTCATTTGCGAAATTATATATCACATTATAGCAAAATTTCATAATATAATTAGAAATAATTAACTCTACCTACATTTTGTTTTTTTATGCCGTTAACCATAGCTTTCACTGGATATGACCATAATAACAAGCTATATTAAAATTTGGAGAAGGCTTTAAGTGATCAATCTATTGTGGTGGGGAGTTTAGCCACTTAGGTGCAAGTGATTTTTTATGTCATTTGAGGCAGTTTATTAAAAGAGAGTATTTTAAGGGGCATAGGGCAAATGGTGCACAAAAAAGCACAATTTGATGACAGGATAAGGAACTTACTTGCTCTAGCAGAAGACAATTCTGTGGAAAGCCGAACTTTGCTGTTCTCCCATATCTGTGACTTATTCCTGCAAGACCGCCCTATGGAATCTGACAATCAGGTCAGAATGCTTATCGAAATCATTAATGAGTTAATTGGCGATGTTGACCTAGCCATCCGTAAGGAACTGGCAAATATTCTTCTAACAATTGATAGCCCACCCGAAGAACTGATCAAACTCATCAGTGAAGATGTGGTCGAAGTATCTGCAAAAATTCTTGAAGAAGCTATGATTGACGAAGAACAGCTGCTCTATCTAATCAAATATGCGTCCGATGACCACCGCGAACACATAAGTAGGCGGTTTGGTCTCTCTCCACTCCTCAGACGAGAACTCGACAAAGCGAGAAAAGAGTCCGACCGCATCAAATCGGAAGTGACTGAACTGCTCACCCAGGCCGAGAGTAAAAAAATAAGTCTGCAGGAGCTGGAAGAAGCAGAGCAAAATTCAACTGTTCTCAACGAAGATGCTACCGCGAACATCCTTGAGGTACTCAGGTCACAAAAAAACAAGAAATCTGATATCTCTATTGTCCCTGAAACTCCCGACGATATTGAAGCCGTTGAAGCGACCATAATCGATGAACCGACTGAGCCGGTGCCTGTCAGTCGCACCTCTAAAATCACTCAGATAGAAGAAGTGGGCAAAGACTTAGAAGAGCTACTAAAGAAATCGGTCGAAGACGATGAATTAGAAGACAACAGAACAAACGAACCCGTCGCGGATGAGGCGTCTTTAGAAGATGAACTTATTCTTGATCATGAAGCCCCGCAAAGCGGCCCGACATCGGTCAGCGATGAATGGTTCTGGGAAATAGATCGGTACGGCAATATTCGTTACCTCTCCGAAAATGCCGAATCCGTTTTTCTGCAAACACCGCCTTCACTGGTGGGAGAAGACTTGTTGTGTTTGTGGCGTCGCGACGGAGCGGATGAAAACGATACAAACGAGTTCATCGCCCTATTTGAGAAAAGGCAACCATTTCGAAATGAACCGTTCCAGTTTGAAATATCCCCCAACGTTTTTCAAGGCTATCTTCTGAGTGCAATCGCAACATTTGATCTCGATAACGGACGATTCACAGGGTTTCGCGGTAGTGCACATTTAGATGAAACCGAAATTGAAATACCACGCCCACAAGAGACCAACGACAACGACCAAGCAACCGAGGCCATATTTGAAGCCGAGGAAGAGGCAGATTTAATACTGACTTCACCACTGGCGGATGATGACGAGATTGACGAGAACCACCGTCCCGAATTTTCCGATAGCCTTATTAATGAAAGTGACGAAGACCATAAGGGAGAAATTTCAAAGGAGGGAGATTTGCCCGCGTCTAAGCCTACTGCAATTGAGCAAGATGAAGTTGCTTCCGAGCTCCTCCATAATCTATCTCACGAATTTCGCACTCCTTTAAATGCGATCATTGGTTTTTCACAAATGATAGACAATGAAATGTGGGGACCTGTAAGCGATCAATACCGTAAGAGCACCAAAGATATTATAAATGCTGCCAACCATTTAAAAGAAGCCGTCAATAATATACTCGATTCTGCGAAAATGGAGGCGGGACTAATTGAACCATCGCCCGAATCTTTTTCATTAAAATCTATCATTCAGGACGCGATAAACGCCGTATCACCAATCTTTGAAAGCAGAGAAATAAACGTAAGCGGAGTCGACGATAATATAGACGTTATACTTTATAATGATAAACACTGCATTATACTTTGTCTTATAAAGATAATCACCTTTGCCACCAAACACGCCGATATTGGCGATGATTTTCATCTGTCAGTCCTAGTGAACAGCAATGCCCAAGTTCGCATCGAAATACCGATTCTCAATCAGAATATAAGTGAGGACGATGCTCCTCAATTATTCCAAAAAACCCATAAATTGGGATTGGTTGACGACGGACCACGATCAGAAACAGCTGAATATGAAACAAAAATCTCATCCGGGTTTGGATTATCCGTGGCTCAGGATATCGCAAAATTAATCGGTGGAGAGCTCTCAACCATGTCAAAAAATGGCAAAGTCACCCATGTAATAATGACGATTTCCACCTATCCTATATAGGATAAGCCTTTAAAATAGTTCTATAAAATTACTTTATCTCTCTCGTTTCATGAACGATCGAGCACTACTCGCCCTGCTCATCAAACAACATTATTAGATAAATTTTTATTTAATTTTAAATCTAATTTATCGACTAAGTCTTTGTTATTCAATAGAAAAAAAAGACTTACGTTAACTATTTGTTCATAATATCTAGCCATACTGATTCCTGCAAACATGATATTAATGAATTTAATTCAGCAAACTATAGACATAAATGGAGTAATAACTATGACTAAACTTTTTGCACAACTACGTAAGTCCGAAAAAGGTGCTACAGCTATTGAATACGGTCTAATCGCCGCACTTGTTGCTGTTGCTGCCATCACTGGAATGGGCCTAGTGGGTACTCAACTTGAAGCCACTTTCACTAGTGTAGGCGGATCACTTAAAACTGCTAACGAATAAGATTAATATCTGATAATTCCTCAACTCAGGAATACACAGAATTAATCCATTCACAAAATATCTTAAAGAGGCCTTGTTTACATAAATCACGAGACCAAGGCCTCTTTTTTCTAGCCTAATTTCTAAATAAAAAAGTGAGATCAAAAATGAAAAAAATAAAGTCACTTCTTAGAAATGACCAGGGCGCCACCCTAATCGAATATGGACTGATCGTTGCTGTCGTGGGGCTTGCCGTTGCGACCATGCTTTTTTCATTTGGCGAAACAATCACCGGCACTTTTACTACAGTTGGTACCACAATCGAAGACACCCAACCGTAAGCCTAAATTACCAAGACACGCATCTAAAAAATATGCCCCCGAACCATTCCAAATTTACCATATTTTAACGCCGTCTAGCGTATCATCCTTCCAGAATTAACCTCAATGTTTTTATATATTTCTGGAACTAAGTTGATCGCAAATTTCATTCTCATACTATTTTGCTGCCTTATGGTCTGGGCTGTTATTTCTGATATTCGCTTCTTTATTTTATCTAATAAACTGTGCCTGAGTGTCGCTCTTCTCTACCCTATATTCATTGTATTGCTTTACATAAACGGCACCCCACTCGCTCTGGAATATATTGGCTGGTCGGTTGCAATTTCTCTGACCATTTTTGCCCTCTTAGTTACACTTTTTGCTTTCGGTTACATTGGTGGCGGTGACGTTAAGTTAATACCAGCAATCGCTCTATGGGCAGGTCCGGCATATACATTAAAATTCCTTTTAATAACAACCATTTGCGGCGGAATAGTTGCCCTTTTAATTTTGGGCTCACAATATATAAAAAAATATCCTTTAGGCACTAAATCTTCAGAAAAAATAAACCTTTCTGTGTCAAAGTCAGCAGAGTCGGAAGATGAGGAAAAAAACATTCCTTACGGAATCGGAATAGCGGCCGGGGGGCTATATATAGCCTTCGAGCTGTTTCAGGCGCTTAATTAGGGCCAACAACAGGATAACAAGATATGATAAACATGAGAAGCATCGTTCTAATCGTAGTAGCACTGGTCGTCGCTGGTATTACCGCCTTTATGGCCAGAAGTTTGGTTTCAACACCAGAAGCTGAACAGACAACGATCGTTCAACAAGTCGCCGCAGAAACACAAATACTTGTGTCCGCCCGAGATATCCAAACAGGTTACTTCTTAAAAAGAGAAGATCTTGCATGGCAATCCTGGCCAGGTGACAATATCAATGACAATTACACACAAAAAGGACCGGAAGCATCAGCCGACAATCAAATTGAAACCCTGCTCGGTTCTGTTGCTAAAGGGCCAATTACTGCTGGTGAGCCAATTCTAAACGGGCGCATCGTCAAGCCAGGTGCTAGAGGTTTCATGGCCGCAGTACTTCAGCCTGGTTATAGAGCTGTGTCTATCAACATCAATTCTAGAACAGGTCTGTCCGGCTTCATTTTTCCAGGCGATTCTGTCGATATCCTACTTACACATTCTATTGAGGAAGATACGCCGGGTGATGAAGACGAAACAATTGAAATTCAAGCAACTGAAACCGTGCTTACCGACATCCGGGTGCTGGCCATTGATACGCAAATGACCAATGAAACAAACACACCTGCTATTGGTAAAGTGGCCACATTTGAAGTCCTGCCTAAACAGGCTGAAAAAATTGCCCTTATGTCCCGAATGGGTGAGCTTTCCCTCTCCCTGAGAAGTTTGGCCGTAGAAACAGATGACGACGTAGTAAAAACCGCAGCATATAGCAACAATAACGTCACCTATGCCGATGAAGTGAGTAAAGTCATAGCCGAACAAAATGGTACAGGTGTTGGCGCAGGAAAAAAACAGACCGTAAAAATCGTCCGAGCAACTACAACAGAAGATCTTGTTTTTAGAGATCCGAACAAGAATAACCGCTAGGGGGCAACAAAAATGAAGAAGAACATGATGACTACGAAAATGTATCAAAGGAAGCTGGCGAGCATTACGTGCATTGCTTTTTCCTTCGCCCTCTCCTTTTTAACACCGGCATACGCAGGTGATAAAAAGCTGATCAAAATTGAGGTCAGCAAAGGGACACTCATTCGATTTGACAAAGCTGTTGATAACGTCTTTATCGCCGACCCAACCATAGCGGATATACAGGTTAAGTCACCTACACTTGCCTATGTTTTTGGCAAAAAACAAGGGCAAACAAGCTTGTACGCCATCACAAGTGATGATGAAGTTGTTTATGACGGCGAAGTGTCCGTAAACCACAATCTTGGCCATTTTGAAGCCGCGATCAAAACTGTGATGCCGGACACAAGGGTAAACGTAGAATCCTACGAAGGTCTGATCATTCTAACGGGACATGTTGATAACCCGGAACAAGCAGAAGAAGCACGCAGAATGGCTGCTGAATTTATTGGATCTGAAAGCACAATTATCAACAAACTAAGTATCGCGACACCTATACAAGTTAACCTAAGAGTTCGTATCGCCGAAGTCGGACGCGAAACCATGAAACAGTTTGGCTTTAATTGGGAAAACATTCTTTCCACAAGCGGCGGAGCAACTGTCGGACTCGCACAAGGAAAAGATTTTTTCAGCATCGTTCCTGATCCTTTCAATCCCAGTCAGGGTATTAACAATTATCTCGTCGATGGTACAAGTTTGTTTGGCACTCTTCCGATCGGCAATCTTGATATTAATTTTCTGGTTGATGCCCTTGAAGAAGAAGGTGTGATCTCAGTCTTGGCAGAACCGAATTTAACGGCGCTCTCCGGTGAAGAAGCAAGCTTCCTTGCTGGCGGCGAATATCCAATTCCCGTTTTTCAAAGAGAAGGTATTTCTATTGAATATAAGGAATTTGGTGTGGCCCTCAACTTTACACCAGTGGTCCTCGATAGTGGCCGTATCAACATTCACTTAAAACCGGAAGTAAGTCAGCTTACATCCTCTGGTGCGATTACGATCGAAGGATTAAACATTCCTGCCTTGTCCACAAGGCGTGTTGAAACAACTGTTGAACTTGGCAGCGGACAAAGCTTTGCCGTCGCCGGGCTTATTCAGAATAACGGTGTTCATGATGTTACAAAATTCCCTTGGCTATCTGATATTCCAGTGCTTGGTGCACTCTTCAGATCAAGCGAATTTACCCGCCAGGAATCAGAACTGGTAGTAATTGTAACACCTTATATTGTTGAACCAAATGAAGATGACAAAATGCATCTACCAACAGACAACTTCAGGTATCCGAGCGATAAAGAAAGATATCTTGATGGTCAGTCATATGTGAGCACACCGCCGCTTACCAAAGAACCAATCCAAGCTTCCGGTGGCAAAACACTAAAAAGTGCCACTGGCTTTATGTTGGAATAGGAGAAATAAAATGACAAAAACAGAAAAACAAAAAATCTCCGGAAAATTTACTAAAACAGCCGTAAAGTCAGTTTTATTGGGCGCATCTTGCATCTTTCTAACCGCCGGTTGCGCAAGCAATATGTCCAATTTCAATGGTGCTGAACAACAAACACGTAACGAAGTCGAAATGGTGAGAATTCCTTACAGTATCCATTTTGAAAGTGGTGCCGTTGCCATGAGCAGCGAAGAAGTAGGAAAACTGAATTATTTTCTTCGAACGGCAAATATTTCTTACGGCGACGAGTTCAGCATGGACTTCCCGCTAGATAGAAATGGCGATGTCAGCGATCTTGACCAAGAGCGCTTGTCATATGTTTCCAATATGCTCAAAGATAGTGGACTTAATATGTCTGGCAAAGTGACACCTTACGGTATGGAACCCTCCAGCGATACTGGCAGACTTCTTATTTCAAGATATGTTGTCACCCCGCCTGAATGTGGTGACTGGTCGCAGAGGTCAAGTCCAAATTATGAAAATGCGTCACTCAACAATCTTGGCTGCGCCTCTCAAGCCAACCTTGGATTGATGATTGCCAACCCACGTGACCTTATTGTCGGAGCCACAGGTGCAGCGCCAAATGCCGAAAGAACAGCAGCTGCAGTTCAGCGATATCAAGAAGGAACAACCACAGTTGCTCCAGCCACAATTGGCACCACAGGAAACTAAGGATTAGAGAAAGCTCATGAGTGTAGAAAAATTATTAAATACAAACTCTAAATCTGGCGGCAATCAGGAATTTGGTGCCTATTTATGTGATGATGAGACAACCCAGCAACTGGTTCCTGTGCTTAGTGAGCGCGAGTGGGATACGTCAAACGTGAAAACCGGTGGTATTGAAAGTGCGATCCGCACTTTGGCAACCATTGGCTCACCCCAGTACCTGCTTGTTGATCTGTCAAACTCAATTGATCCAGAAGAAGATATTAATGCTCTTGCAGAAGTTTGTGAGCCGGGAACAATGGTTATTACCATCGGTAAAATAAACGATGTTGCATTCTACCGCAATATGTTGGCTTGCGGCGTTCAGGATTATTTGGTCAAACCAGTTTCAACGGATCAATTGAGAGAAGCATTTCTGTCCGCTGAACATACTTTGAGAACGCCTATTGAATCCGCCGCTAACGAAGAGGCGCCCGATAAGGAAAAAGTTATCTCTATTATCGGCGTACGTGGCGGCGTAGGAGCAAGTACACTGGCAACCAATTGTGCTTGGATTCTCGCAAATGAAAAGCAACAGAAGACAGCTCTGGTTGACCTAGATATGCACTTTGGAACCGGGGCTCTTACATTTGATCTTGAACCTGGGCGCGGTCTAACCGATGCCTTGGAAAATCCAAGTCGTGTTGATGGACTTTTCATTGAGCGCGCCATGATTAAGGAAAGTGAAAACCTGTCAATACTGGGCTCTGAAGCACCACTAAATGATGCTTCATACACCGATCCAGCTGCCCTAAATCACCTGCTTGTTGAAATGAGGAATAATTTCAAATATGTGATCCTCGACCTACCGCGAACAATTGTCGCGGATTATCCGATGCTGATCAGTGAAACGGATGAGGTGATCCTTGTTTCCGATCTCAGCCTGATAGCAACGCGTGATGTGGTCCGCTTCATCGCTTTTTGCAAAGCAGTTGCCCCACAAGTGAAGGTCCGCATCCTTGTCAACAAGGCAAGTGGTCCGGGACTGGTCGAAGTGAGTAAGAAAGACTTTGAAGCAACAATTGAACAAGCCGTTGACTGGGAAATCCCGTGCGACAATAAGCTAATGATCCAGGTTGCCAAGAGCGGAAAAATCCTATCGCAATCAGCGAAGCACAGCAAAATATCAAAGCTTATTCACACTGTTTGTGACAGCTTTACCGGCGGAAAAGCAGAGGACTCCTCTGGCGGATTATTTGAAAAATTGGGCTTGGCTAAGAAATAGTTGAGATAATAAGTTAATTGAGCGATTAGTAGAAAACATGAAACCTGCATTTGGACGTAAACTAGCATCGAAAGCATCAGTTCCCCAAGGAAAACCTTCGGGAACCATTATGCCAGAGAAGAAAGTTCCCAACCTCAACAAGAGGGAACTCGACCAGTCTGTGGAGTCCAAATATCTCTCTTCTGATGCAAATGTTGTCGATAAGGCATATGAACTAATAGAGCCTTTACTTAACGATAAAATCTCCCCCGAACAGGCCAAAGAGCTTGCACGGAACGAGGCTGAAGCGATTATTGATGAATTGGTGTTAGAGACCGTTGCCAAGCATAAGATGCAAATAAATGATCTTGAAAGACGCGACCTAACGACTGTTCTCCTCAATGATCTGTTGTCCGCTGATGAAATAAAAGAAAAGCAGGAAACGGAGCCTGAGGAAAAGACGAAACCGACCGGCAAACCAAAAAGCAAAAAAGATCAAGTTGAACAAAATAATTTGGCCAGTAAAGAAAGCATCATCGATGCCAAAGACCGTCTTCAGCCTCTCCTTTTGGAATATATTGATGCCGCCGCCGCCAACGAAATGGACCGGACAGACCTTGCCGATCAGGTAAGCGAAGCTGTAAACGAACTTATGGCACAGGAAAAACTCAACCTGAACCTTAGAGAGCAACGCGAACTGGTTAACATGCTCCTCAATGATATGTTGGGACTTGGGCCGCTTGAACCACTTCTTGAAAATGAAGAAATTACCGAGATTATGGTCAACGGACCAAAGCAGATCTACATTGAGAAATCGGGTAAAATTCAACTGTCTGACATTACGTTCCGCGATAATCAGCATCTTATGAATATCTGCACAAGGATCGTAAACGCTGTTGGCCGCCGCGTCGATGAAAGCACGCCGATCTGTGACGCCCGTCTCATGGACGGTAGCCGGGTTAATATTATTATCCCGCCGCTTGCACTTGACGGGGCTTCTATATCTATTCGTAAATTCGCCAAGCAAAAAATCACCCTTGATAAGATGATCGATTTTGGCAGCATGTCCCACAAAATGGCGACGGTCTTGAAAATTGCATCGGCCTGTCGACTAAATATTCTGATTTCCGGTGGTACTGGCTCCGGTAAAACAACTATGCTCAACGCGCTGTCACGAATGATTGATGTTGGTGAACGTGTAGTAACCATTGAGGATACGGCTGAACTTCAAATGCAGCAACCGCATGTAGTAAGACTTGAGACACGCCCCGCCAACCTTGAAGGCAAAGGCGAAATATCCATGCGTGATCTTGTGAAAAACTCTCTGCGTATGCGTCCTGACCGAATAATTCTAGGTGAGGTTCGTGGTGCCGAAGCTTTCGATGTGCTACAAGCAATGAATACTGGACATGATGGCTCAATGTGTACGCTCCATGCAAACAACCCCCGTGAAGCCCTTACCCGCATGGAAAATATGATCGGGATGGCAGATTTGAAACTTCCACAAAAAGCTGTACGCGAACAAATCGCCGGTGCCGTTGATCTAATCGTCCAAGTTTCCCGCATGAGGGACGGCGGGAGGCGCTGTGCTTCCGTAGCCGAAGTGGTTGGTATGGAAGGGGACGTTATTACGACGCAGGAATTATTCCTTTATGAATTCACAGGCGAAGATGCAGACGGCAATCTACTCGGCCAGTTTAGATCTACAGGAATGCGTCCTCACTTTATTGATAAAGCCAAATACTACGGTCTCGACCGTGCATTAATGGAGGCCTTATAGGAACAATAAATGATAGTAGATAATCCCAATGTTTTAATGTTTGGTGCTTTCGCTGGCGTCTTAATACTTTTTTTTACGACCGCTTTTGCCATTGGCGTGTTTGGTAAAGCCAACAAGGTGACGCAGGCTAAACTCCAGAAAATAAAAGGCCGTCACAATAAAGATGCCATGATTGAACAACAAAAAAAGGCGCTTTTTAAGAAAGACGACACTTCCATACTTGATGGATTAATTCCCAAGCCCGACGAGCTTCGCAAACGACTGCGCAGAACGGGTAAGGAAATCTCTTTCAAGCAATATATTATTGCCAATGCCGGGATCGGGACAGCCATACTTTTGACGTTGCTAGTGGTGAGTAGTTTGTCATTTATCCCTTGTCTTGCAGTGGCTCTTGCAGCTGGATTACTACTTCCCCATATGTGGGTCAATATCACCATTAATCGCAGGTTGACAAAATTTACAACTCAATTCCCAGAAGCCATCGACCTGATCGTACGCGGGCTAAAAGCTGGCCTGCCGATTACAGAATCGATTTATGCAGTAAGTCAGGAGATGGACGCGCCAATCTCAACCGAGTTTAAAACCATCACAGATGAAATCCGCTTCGGTAAAACCATGGACGAAGCTTTGTGGCATGCCTCAGAGAAACTAGATACGCCGGAGTTTAAATTTTTTGTCATTTGTATTTCGGTGCAGCAGGAAACAGGTGGTAATTTAGGCGAAACACTTGGTAATTTGTCAGGTATCCTTCGCGGACGTGCACAGTTGAAACTGAAAATTAAAGCGATGTCCTCAGAGGGTAAAGCCAGTGCGGCGATTATTGGATCATTACCGTTCATTATGCTTGGCGTTATCTCGTCTATTAACTACGAATATATGAGTATTATGTTCGAGGATTCCCGTGGACAACTCGCACTTCTTGTCGGCCTTATATGGATGAGTTTCGGCATGTTTATTATTTCTAAATTAATCAACTTTGAGACTTAATCATGGACCAATTTCTTCCTGAAGGCATAAGTGGCGAAGACGTCATCACATTACTCGCAGCGGCATCAGCTTTTCTGGTGATGATGGCCATATGGAGTACTGGGATCATAAAAGATGGTATGGATGGCCGCATCAAAGCATTGCAGGAAAGACGTTCTGATCTAAAGCGCGGATATGTCGCGCCAGTTAAAAGACGTCAAACCATGAAACAAAAGAAGCATGTAGGCATCATGCATACTTTGCTGAACAAACTTAATTTTATGAAAAAAGAACAGGGTGATAAGTTTCAACTCAAGCTCACCCAAGCCGGTTACAGAAGCAAAGAAGCACTCATAATTTTTCTATTTTTTAAGCTTATCCTTCCTGTTCTGATCGGCATCATTGCACTCGTGGCCATTTACGGCTTCGGCATGTTTGACCTTACCAGTCCTCAAAAATTATTGGCTGTTATCGGATCTGCGCTTGCCGCATCCTACTCGCCGGAGGTTTTTCTATCAAATGTAACATCAAAGCGTAATTTGCAGATGCAAAACTCGTTACCGGACATGCTTGACCTTTTGGTTATTTGCGCAGAGGCCGGACTGACCTTGGATGCGGCGATGACCCGCGTTGTTCGTGAAATGGGCCAATCAAACCCCGAGCTTTGCGATGAATTTAACCTGACAGGCATTGAACTTGGATTTCTACCTGAACGACGAGTAGCACTACAAAACCTTGCCAACCGTGTATCACTGCCAGCGGTCAAGGCCGTAACTGCGACGCTTATCCAATCGGAGAAGTATGGTACTCCGCTTGCTCAGTCACTCAGGGTGCTCTCTGATGAGTTTCGTACCGAGCGTTTTATGAAGGCCGAGGAGAAAGCAGCACGCCTACCCGCGGTGATGACTGTTCCGCTTATCGCCTTCATTCTACCGACACTTTTTATCGTTCTTATGGGTCCAGCGACCTGTCAGATCAATGACAAGTTTATCAATGGTGGACTTTAAATAACCTTTTTCAAGGGCATCCAAAATCACATCTAAGTCGGTGAATCTCACCGACTTTTTTGTTTGTGGTTAACAAAAAGTTAATTTTTTTAGTTGACCTCGAGAATCAGATAGGAGATGATTCGCTATCTGATTTGGTCTTTTGTCAAATTAAGACTTTTTGTAACGCTGCTGGATTTGTATTAAACATGGATGCTTCCTTCGATATTATTGAAGAAACTTCTGCTACGAATATCTCTAAACACCCGAGATATATTGACGAAAACGGTCTTTTCAATGTCGTTTTCAATGAAGTCAGCGACGCTATTATTCTCCTTTCCATTGATCCGGAAAAAGATATTCCAGTCATTAATGACATAAATTATCATTTTGAAATGATCACTGGTTATTCATTTCACGACGTGCGCAACAAACCTCTTTTCGATTATTTTCATAAGAATTTTGAACAACATATTATTTATGATGCACTTAAGAACAGAAAATCCGCATTCATTCACTGCGACTTTATTTGTTCAAATAATCATATCCATAATATGAACATGACTGTTCGCCCCTACAATGGCGACCTAAAATCATCGCGCTTCATTTGCGTCTTCAGAATGAATAAGGATCATGTCCAGCTTAAGGATGAAGCCGCCCGCGATATCAAACATAAATTGCTCGCGGCAATGCATCATAATTTCAAAACACCGCTCAATGGTATTCTTGGCTATTCCGAGGTCATAATGACCGAAATGCTTGGTCCGATCGGTAAAAGCACTTACAAGGAATACGCCTATGACATCCATGGTGCAGGACAGGAACTCCTCGAACTTATTGATAGTCTTCTTGAGCTTAAAGAACTGGAAACCACAGAGTTTGAACTTCACGAAGAAACTTTTGACCTCATCAATTTGATGAAGGACTGCGTCAACAAATATAAAGAAACCGCTTCCAAGAAAAATGTTGTGGTTGAAGTCTCATATATTCTCAATTTTCCAAATATATTTGGTGACAGGACAAGACTGCAAAAATCTATCGAAAGTGTCATCGACAACGCCGTTAAGTTCACGCAACCAGAGGGCAAAATTGCCGTAAGTCTTTCGACGGACGCTATAGGCAACTGTGTCATCGGATGCACAGATAACGGCAAGGGTATGACGCCGCAGGAAATCACCAAAGCATTTAGCAATGATACTCAACTTGATGATATATATTCCGATCCCTGCACTGGCATCGGTTTTGGCATTTCCTATGTTAAAAAACTAATTGAAAAACACGATGGAAGCTTATCTATTATCAGCGCGCCTGGTGAAGGCACCAAGCTTAACCTCAATTTACCTAAAAGCCGTCTTAATTATCCCACTTGCTAGTGGCAGGAACAACGATGATTGTTAAACAACTCTACGCTGACAATCGATTAAGAAATTTTCATTACCTGATCGCCTGTGAACAAACACGTGAAGCCATGGTAATCGACCCGCTTGATGCAGAGCGCTGTATTAGTGCCGCACGAAAAGAAGGTTTCAAAATTACACAAATTCTCAACACTCATGAACATTGGGATCATATCGATGGCAATGGTGAAGTGCGGGAAAAAACTGGCGCCACTATTCTGGCTCACTATGGCGCTATGGATAAAATACCTGATGTTGATCGTGGCCTAAAAGCCGGTGACCGCATCGCTGTGGGCACATCGGTCTCTTTTAAGGTGCTTGATACACCAGGGCACACGGACAGCCATGTCTGCCTACTTTCCGAGGGCTCTGATCCTGCTCTTTTTTGCGGCGACACTCTATTTAATGCGGGTGTTGGTCATTGCAAGATGGGCGGCAATCCGGATACGCTTTATGATACTTTTTCAAATCAACTTTCTTTGCTCGCTGACGAAACACGAATTTTTCCCGGGCACGATTATATGATCAATAATCTCGAATTTACCCTCGACCGCGAGCCAGACAATGAAAATGCCAAGAACTTTCTTAGAAACCTTGAACATCAAAGCTCTCACGATGCTTATATTTCTAACATGGCGGATGAGCGAAAAATTAACAGTTTCCTGCGACTTGAAAACCCCACGATTATCGCACATCTTCGAAAAGAATTTCCTGATATGTCGGCATCCCCCAGCAACAGGGAGGTTTTCCTCGCTCTTCGCAGTTTAAGAAATAATTGGTAATTTTGATCAAATCGTGAAACGATGCAACAGCATAAACATAGATAGATAAACGACTAAGGAATAAAGCATGTCACTTCAAGAACATACAGATTTGGTTCGGAAAAAAACGGCCGATGTTAGTGATCTGAATAAAAAAGTAAAATTCGATCTTACGGACGAAGGGATAATCCATGTCGATGCCACGTCAACCCCTCCTGTCGTCACCAATGAAGATCTCGACGCAGATGTCACTTTCGTACTTTCCATGGAGAATTTTGAAGGAATGATGGACGGCTCTTTAAACCCGCAAATGGCCTTTATGATGGGCAAGTTGAAAATAGAAGGTGATATGGGCCTTGCTTTAAAGCTTGCTGATATTTTCTAATGAGGATATATAACGTCACTAAATATATTTAGTGGTAATTATTAAGAGGAAGGACCGTCATGGACCTGAATAAAATTGGGTTACATATCCATGAAATCAGAAACCAGCTCACCTATATTGAAGGCAATATTGGAATCCTGAACCAATCGCTGGAAAAAAATAGCAGTGTCGGCGTATTTATGTCTCTGCAATCAATCTTTGTCTCACTCATGCAGGTCTCACGTATTCTTTGGGCACCACGTAAAAAAGGCAAAGCAAGATCAGAAGCGATCAGAAAATTTCTCGGTATTCCAGATGAGCATCCGCTAAACAATAAGGACATACAGACCCTATTTGATTTTTGTGATGAAGCAAACGAAGAGTGGGTCAAGAAAACTGCGGGAAAATATATTCTTTATGATTTTATCGGTGACGTTGGCGACAGCCAACATAAAGATGTAGAAATCGAATATATCTTCCGTTCCTTCGACACCAAAGGCAAAATCTATGTTTACCGCGG
The DNA here is from genome assembly GCA_963976585.1 of uncultured Kordiimonadaceae bacterium. Lineage (GTDB taxonomy): Bacteria > Pseudomonadota > Alphaproteobacteria > Sphingomonadales > Emcibacteraceae > Pseudemcibacter. The sequence continues at coordinate 5,104 of CAXBLS010000025.1, read as the reverse complement.
TGTAGGATTTCATATGGATAACGTCATGGCCTCACTGCAAGGCATTTCAGAGGCCGTCAACAAAGCCCATTATCATTTATTTCCTGATCAATGGGCCGATCCTGAAGAAAAGAAGGATGCCGCCAAGGACGCACCGAAGAAAAAAACCAAAAAGAAAAAGTAATATACCAGTATCAACTGGCGAAAGAAAAAACAGGGTCGCTTGCGCACCCTGTTTTTTTATTTGAACATACCAACGGATTTGATGACCATAATACCAAACCGGCCGACCAGAAACATCGCGCAGTAAAGAATGATCAAATTGCCATTCTTCATTTCATAGTTATCCGTAACAATTCCGCCAAGAGAAAGAAGGAGCAACAGCAGCCCAAGATACTGCACCGTCACAAGCATCAGGCTTAGGATCTTTATTGCCCGTTTCTTACGCTCACTCACGGGGCGAACTTCTTTGATACCGCGTTTGCGATCTGCCACTCGTTGTCGAAGTGACTTACGGGCGGGCTGCTCTTTATTCATCTTGTCTTACTCATAATGATTGTCTGCACTTAATTTTCCGAGTATAGAAAGTTCTTTAGCAATGTTCAAATAGGATATTTAAAATGTCTACCTATAAAGTTACTTTGAAATCCGATCTAAAGCGCGGCACTTTTTATTGGGTGACCACTGTCAATGCGCAGAGCGAAGAGGAAGCCGTCACAGCTGCCGAACATTTATTTCTCGATCAGCTTAGTACTAGCAAAGAATGGGATTTTTCCGATTATGATGCGGAAAAAATATAACGTTCAAGATCCTTTTCTGGGTACCAGGGGCCGCGCCAGACGCTAGCCGGAATAATTTCTGCCAGCGCGCCATTTTTGTGAAACCATGAATCGACAACAAAATGTCCGTCGCCTTCTACCACTTTATCTTTGTCGATTTCGTGGATGGTCGCGGTGCTGTGAGGGTAACTAAGATTACCCCAATTGCGCCTCAGCTTGACACCGAGAGTATGATACCTGATCAAACCGTCCTGCCGCATTAGATAGAGATAACTCGTACTATTGGTGGACTCGTCGATACAGTCCATTTCCGTTCCGGTGCTAAAATTTATGACTGGTGCCCGTGCTTTATCGTGATCAGTGCCTGTCTTGGGACCCACAAACTGTTCAATCATCGCGATTGCTTTAGCGATCCTTTCTCTTTCTTGCTTGGCTGACGATACTTCAGGTGAGAAAATATTACGTACCGCTTGCCACTCCTGATCGCTAAGACCGGTTTTCTGATAATTCTTGCAGGCATAGCCGTAACAAACGCCAAAACGCTTGTAGCTTTTCAGATCATCTGCGTGCCCGGCAAGTTGCGGGTTAGGTGAAGACGCACATGCCGCCAGCAACAGAGTACATATCAAACTTAAAACAGCTCTCATCTCTACCTCATAAAAAAAGCCGTCACTCAACGTTATGAGGACGGCTTTCGAATTTTAAATAATCGTTTAAAGCTTAAACTCCACCGTCGCGTTCGAGACGTTTACGGTCAAGTTTACGGGACCGACGAACTGCAGCGGCATTTTCACGGGCTCTCTTTTCAGATGGCTTTTCGTAAAAACGGCGCATTTTCATTTCGCGGTAAACCCCTTCGCGCTGAAGTTTTTTCTTCAATGCACGCAAAGCTTGATCAACGTTATTATCGCGGACAATAACCTGCATGGTTATAGTCACACTCCTTCCTAGTTTGTGTTATATCCCAGAAACTTATGTTTCAAAGAAGACGCTTTCTAGCAAATGGGGGTGGGTTTGGGAAGCTTTTTCTAGTGTTTTCGCGGTTTTTGCAACATTTTATCTTTACGTTTTAACAAATCAGGCTCATATTCTACCTATGAGTAAACAGAAAACCGAGAAAACTCCAGACGAAGCGCGCGATTCGCTACTTGCAGCTGCGCTTGATCATGTGGCTTTTGATGGCTGGTCACAAAAGTCACTCTCTCAGGCGGCAGAGGACGTTGGCGTTGAGCCAGGCATCGTCGATCTCGCGTTCCCGGATGGTGCAGTTGGAATGATTGACCTCCATGCGCAGCATTGTGATATCGAGATGGTAAAAAAAGCTTCTAAAACCAATATTGATAAGTTGAAAATTCGAGAGAAAATTACACAACTTGTAAAACTGCGTATAGAGACGGAATTTCCTTATAAGGAAGCCGCACACAGAACCGTTTCATTTCTTGCCCTGCCTCAAAACCACCTCGCAAGCCTGCGGATTTTATACCGAACCGTTGATTTAATGTGGAAAACCATCGGGGATCCGTCAACCGATTTTAATTTCTATACAAAACGCATGACCCTAAGCGGAGTTTACACCAGCACGTTTCTGTTTTGGCTGGGTGATGAAAGCGAAGACGCGCAAGATACTTGGGCCTTTCTCGACCGACGTATTGAAAATGTGATGCAGATTGAAAAAGTGAAAGCCAAGGTGCGTAAAAAAGATATTGATCTGAGTAAAATCTGGCGTGAGCTTGGCAAAAGAAGGTATGGAAATTAACTACTGGCTGCTTTAATTCTCGTAACATGCCCCATTTTACGACCTTCTTTTATGTCATATTTACCGTAGTGATGAACATGCGCACCAGCTTCTTTGAGAAGATCTGGCATCTTTAAAATATCCTTGCCAATTAAGTTGGTCATACGCGCCTCGCCCTCAAAATTCACATCGCCCAGAGGCAAGCCGCAAATAGCCCTGATATGTTGCTCAAACTGGCTCGCCGTGCAGGCTTCGATAGTCCAATGGCCAGAATTATGAACCCGTGGTGCAATCTCATTAACCCTCAACTTTGGATCAGCGCTGGAAATGAAAAATTCTACGGTAAGAACGCCAACATAGTCGATATTTTCAATAATCCTCGACGCCTGCTCTATAGCCGCACTCTTTAATTCACTAGAGATACGTGCCGGTGCTATTGATAAATCAAGAATATGATTTTTGTGCTGATTTTCTACCGGGTCAAAACATTTTACTTCGCCGTCCTGCCCGCGCACCGCGAGCACCGACATTTCCATGTCAAATTCGATAAAGCCTTCAACGATGATATTGTCACTGGCAAGTTTTTGCCACGCTTGCACGACGTCACTCTTCGATTTTACGATTGCCTGACCCTTACCATCATATCCAAAACGTCTTGTTTTCAGGACCGCTGGGTAGGTTATTTCCTTAAGCGCGTCTGTTGCCTCATCCACACTTGTAACGCCAGCATATGGTGCTGTTGCTATGCCCAGCTCATTGAGAAATTTTTTCTCGATCAGCCTGTCCTGTGATATCTCAAGCACCTTCGAGCTTGGGAAAACAGCTGTTTTTTGCTTTATTGCTTCTACGGTCGCTACGGGAATGTTTTCAAACTCGTATGTGACAACATCAACCGCTCTGGCAAAGCGGTCCAAGGCGTCGACATCATCGTAATTTGCATGCGTTGCTTCATCAGAAACCTGCTCCGCAGGATTGTCGGCTTCCGGACAGTAAATATGACATTTATAGCCGAGTTGAGCCGCAGCTATTGCCATCATGCGGCCAAGCTGACCACCGCCGAGTATTCCAATCGTTGAACCGGGAGTAAGCATTTTCATGTTAATCAACCGGCAATTCGGTCACGGCCTCTGTCTGTGCTGCCCGCCAGCTATCAAGCGCCTCGGCGACATTGTTATCACCAAGTGCAATAATCGATGCCGCAAGCAAACCAGCATTTTTTGCACCCGCCTGACCGATCGCAAGCGTGCCTACAGGAACACCACCGGGCATCTGGGCGATGGAAAGCAGACTATCCATACCCTTGAGCGCTTTGCTTTCGATGGGAACACCGAGCACTGGCAGGCTTGTCATTGATGCCGTCATCCCCGGAAGGTGGGCTGCGCCCCCGGCCCCGGCTATGATAACCTTTAAGCCACGATCTTTCGCTGACTTGGCATAGTCATACAAACGGTCCGGCGTGCGGTGAGCTGAAACAATTCGGCTTTCAATGGAAACACCAAGTTCTTCCAGCACGTCAACTGCGTTTTTCATAACATGCCAATCAGACTGGCTGCCCATTATAATCCCGACAACGGGTTTGTTTTCGCTCATAATTAATCCCTTAAAATAATAGGATAACGTCAAATCGATTCAAAAAAAAGGGGATTATAACGATCCACATCAGATAGGCAAGTTTACAGTGGTATTCGCAGATTCGAGATGGTATCTTTAATTGTCATATATACTAACTGTATGTATAGTAGAGAAGAACAACCACAAAATGTTGAATGTTCCTCGGGATTTTTATATTTGACTGGATAAGATTACGCGGACAAACAAGCAAGGTTTTCTGAGAAGATGAAAATACCCAGTACGAGCAATGTTGGAAGAGCCCAACCTATTCGCCGCAAAACCATTGAAAAAAACCGTGCTGCAGCCGATGCGACGGCGGCCGCACCGGTGCGAAACATCCGCGATACTGCCAGCGTTCTGGGTATTCCCCACGCAGAAATGACGCCCAAGGTGAGAAACGCCATCATGACGTTGATGGCAGAGGTTGATAATATGCGTCAGGAGTTAGAAATCGCCCATAGGCGCATTTCTGAACTGGAGAAATTGGCAGACCAGGACAGTCTGATCGAAATATCAAACCGACGTGCCTTCGTCCGTGAAATGACAAGGATGATTGCCTATTCTGATCGTTACGGCATTAACAGTTCACTGATTTTTCTTGATCTGAATGACCTCAAGGTCATCAATGATACTCACGGTCATAAAGCCGGGGACCTAGCGCTGGTTCACGTGGCAAAAACCATGATCTCCAGCCTTCGCGATTCTGATATTGTTGGTCGTCTCGGAGGTGATGAATTTGGCATAATTCTACCCAAAGCCAGCGAAGCCAACGCTGATGCGAAGGCGCAACAAATTCTTAAGTCACTTGATGACAATCCGCTGATATTAGACGATAAAGAAGTGCCTGTGAGAATAGCTTACGGCATCTATGCACTTCATTCTGGTCTGAGCCCTGATCAAGCACTCGATCATGCCGATAAAAAAATGTACACCCATAAACAGTCAATGAAAAAAGACGCAAACTAATTTAGGCAATGATATCCGGAAGAAGGTCATCTTC
>CAXBLS010000024.1:0-32070 GCA_963976585.1 uncultured Kordiimonadaceae bacterium | reverse complement strand
GAAACCGAGGACGGCATTATTATGGGATTAAGCCATAAAAATAATCCGGTCCATGCAGTGCCTCGGCGGTCATGGGTATATATGTGAATGGGGCATGGAACAATTCCTCCGTGATAGCCGTATCGCCCCCATTTATGAAGGGACCAATGGCATACAGGCAATGGACCTTGTTGGCCGCAAACTGGCGCGTAAAAATGGTGAAGTGGTGCGAAAATATTTTAGCCTTATACAGGCGTTCATTGACGACAATAAAGAAAATCCGGAAATGGAAAAATATACCGCCCTACTTGAAAAAGCCCTTCAACGACAACAGGCAGCGACCATGTGGTTGATGCAAAACGCCATGGAAAAGCCGGATCACGCAGGTGCCACGGCCCATTACTACCTCAATCTGATGGCGCTTGTCTGTATGGGGTTTTCCTGGGCGACAATGGTGCTTAAGGCAAAAAGCATGATCGCAGATGGCGTTGGTGACAAATTGTTTCTTGAAAATAAAATAAAAACAGCTGACTTTTTCTATACGCACATACTTCCAGAGACCACTGCTCTAAGGATAAAAGTCGAAGCAGGCGCAGACGATGTCATGAGCCTTGACGAACACTCATTCTAAGGAAAAAAAATGACCGATGCCTTTATATTTGACCATGTAAGAAGCCCGAGAGGTCGGGGCAAAAAAGACGGAAGCCTTCATAGCGTTACTCCGATCAATTTACTGAGCCAGGCTCTCGCTGCCATTAAAGACAGAAATGATTTTGATGTTGCGGCCATTGATGATGTCATCACCGGATGTGTGACCGCGGTTGGCGAACAAGGCGGCGATATCGGCAGATTCGCCGCGATCATGGCTGGCTATAGTGATGACGTACCGGGCGTTCATATCAACCGTTTCTGCGCGTCGGGGCTTGTCGCAACAAATTACGCAGCCGCAAGCGTGATGGCAGGACAGGCGGATCTAATCATTGGTAGCGGTGTTGAAAGCATGTCCCGGGTTACTATGGGGTTTGACGGCGGTGCCTGGCTGTTTGATCCGCAAGTTACCAATAAGATCGGTACCGTTTTGCAAGGGATTAGTGCCGACATGATCGCAACCAAATACGGTTTTAGTCGCGAGCAATGCGATGAATATGCCATCCTCAGTCAAAAACGCACTAAAAAAGCGTGGGACGATGGTCATTTTAAAGGTGCTGTTATTCCTATAAAAGACAGCATCGGACGGACACTTCTGGATCATGACGAACATATGCGTCCGAACACCACAATCGAAGATTTAGCTGGCCTCAAAGCATCCTTCACCGATATGGGTGAACTTGGTTTTGACAGTGTGATCATGCAAAAATATCCTGAAATAGAGGGAGTAAATCATGTTCATCATGCTGGCAATTCAAGCGGCATCGTCGATGGTGCTGCAGCGATGCTGATAGGGTCGCAGGAAAGTGGCGAGAGATACGGCCTTAAACCAAGGGCACGTATTGTTGCTTACGCAGATGTTGGTGTTGATCCCAGTATCATGCTTACAGGCCCCGGCAAATCCGCCCGAAAAGCGCTCAAACGGGCTGGCTTGAGCAGAGATGACATTGATGTTTGGGAAGTCAATGAGGCTTTTGCATCGGTTGTCCTGCGTTTTTGTCAGGAAATGGATCTGGGAACGGAGCAGGTCAATGTAGGTGGTGGGGCCATCGCCATGGGCCATCCGCTCGGCGCGACAGGAAATATGATTTTGGGAACCGCTCTTGATGAACTAGAGCGCACAGGGGGTCGTTATGCACTAACCACACTTTGTGTCGGTGGCGGCATGGCCACAGCAACCATCATTGAACGGGTATAAGGAGAAAGATCATGACACAAAGAGCAATAAAATTCGATCTTGATCAGGACGGTATCGCCCTCCTATCCATTGATGTTGAAGATCAAAACATGAATGTCATCAATCAGACTTTCATGGAGGAACTTGAGGCACACATAAAAACCATCGCCAGCGATGATACTATCAGAGGGGTGGTTATTTGCTCAGCAAAAGAAAATGCGTTTCTTGCTGGTGCCGATTTGAATATGGTCCTGGGCGATCTTGCTGGTCGCGATGACGCAACTCCGGATGCCATGTTTGAGGCGTCTTTTTCCCTCAACAAACTATTTCGCGCGTTAGAGACCTGCGGCAAGCCGATTGCTGTTGCCATTGCTGGGCTGACCCTAGGCGGCGGGCTTGAGCTTGCGCTTTCCTGTCACTACCGCGTTGTTGCGGACAATGACAAAATAAAACTTGGTCTTCCTGAAGTTCAGGTGGGACTGATCCCCGGCGCTGGTGGCACTCAGAGACTTCCGCGTCTAATGGGTATTCAGCTCGCACTTCCTTATTTGCTGCAGGGTAAAAATATGACCCCGAAGCAGGCATTAGCCAATAACGTCATTGATGAAATTGCCCCGGCAGATGAAATTGTCAATAAAGCAAAGGCCTGGATACTGGGGGGAGGGAAAGCGACCCAACCTTGGGATCAGAAACGTTTCAAAATCCCGGGTGGACAGGGTGTTTATGATCCAAACATCGTTCAGACTTTCATGGGTGCTCCGGCCATGACGCAAAAACAGACCAAAAATAACTACCCGGCCACTGTTGCCATTCTCTCGGCCGTTTTTGAAGGACATCAACTGCCCATTGATAAGGCGCTGGAAGTGGAAAGCCAGTATTTTACGCAACAGTTGCTTGGTGATGTGGCCCCCAACATGATCCGCACTTTGTTCGTAAACAAAAACAAAGCAGACAAATTGATCCGCAGACCAAAAAATGTACCGGAAGCGAAAACCAAAAAACTTGGGATGCTGGGCGCTGGGCTTATGGGTGCGGGCATTGCATATGTTTCTGCTAAGGCTGGTATTGAAGTGATCCTGCTTGACCGGGAACTAGAATACGCGCAGAAAGGCAAAGCCTATTCAGAAGCCATCCTGGAAAAAGGCATCAAGCGCAAAAAAGTCACTCAGGAAAAGGCAGACAAGCTACTCAGCCTGATCAAACCCACTGCGGATTACGCTGATCTTGAAGGCTGCGATCTGATTATTGAAGCAGTGCTTGAAGATCCAAAAGTGAAGGCAGATGTTACGGCAAAAGCCGAAGCGGTGATCCCTGAAAGCTGCATTTATGGCTCCAACACTTCCACCCTACCGATCAGCATGCTGGCGAAATCATCACGTTCAGAAGAAAAATTCATTGGCATTCATTTCTTCTCACCCGTTGATAAAATGCCGCTGGTTGAAATTATTCTCGGGGAAAAAACCAGCGATGAGGCGCTGGCAAAAGCACTTGATTATGTTCGCCAGATTAGAAAAACACCGATTGTGGTCAATGATAGCCGCGGTTTTTATACCAGCCGCTGCTTTATGACCTACCCGCTTGAAGCATCCAACATGCTGGCAGAGGGTATTTCACCAGTTCTGATCGAAAATAGCGGTGTATATTCTGGCATGGCGGTCGGACCGTTCGCTGTAAACGACGAAGTGGGCATTGATCTTAGTCACCATATCGGCGAAGCCACCAAAGCAGCCCTTGGTGATGCCTACAAAACCGAGGCGAGCCACAAAGTGATTGGCAAACTGTACGAACTTGGCCGAAACGGCAAGAAAAACAAAAAAGGCTTCTATGAATATCCGGAAGATGGAAAAAAATACATCTGGCCGGGGCTTAGTGATCATTATCCGCTTGCCGAAGAGCAGCCCTCACAGGAAGACGTGACAAGGCGCCTGCTTTACCGTCAGGCTCTGGAAGTGGTTCGCTGCATGGAGGAAAATGTTGTGACCGCACCGGAAGATGCTGATATCGGTGCTATTTTCGGCTGGGGGTTTGCTCCCTGGACCGGCGGCCCGATCAGCATGATTGATACCATTGGCATTGATACGTTTGTCAGTGAGTGTGACGAGCTGGCAAAAAAACATGGTGAAATGTTTGATGTGCCGGAAAGTTTACGAAAAATGCAGCGTGACGGTGAAAAATTTTACAGCTAATATACTTCTATTATATCTTGCGTGAAAGGGGGCCATATGAGATATAAGCTGAATGACAAAATATATAAAACAGGGTAATCAACATGACTAAATATAAATCTATGCTTAGCGCAGTGACTATGCTTATCGCCACTTCACTATTTTCAAGTGCGGCTCACGCCGACTGGATGCTGGACGCCACAAACTCGAATATTTCTTACGGCACCATCAAAAACGACATGATCGGTGAAAGCAATACATTCAAAAAAATTTCGGGCTTCCTTTCTGATAATGGCCATATCAACATTGATATTGACCTTGCATCCGTGGATACCCTGCTCGAACTTCGCGATGAACGTATGCGCGATATTGTCTTTAAAGTCTCGGAATATGCTACTGCAAAGCTAAGCGGTGATATGAACCTGCAAGTTCATGAGACCCAAGAAATTGGTACTAGCCGGGTTATTGAAGCGACCATCGGCCTTGAGCTTGTTGGTCAAAAAATTGATCATGATGTGATGCTTGTGGTTACGCGACTGGCCGAAAATAAAGTTATGGTTACGCCACACGGTGTAATGTTCCTTGACGCAGACGATTATGATCTGGTAGATGCTATCGAAACTTTAAGAGAACTAGCTGGCCTTGATACAATTGCCACGGTCGTACCGATGTCATTTTATTTAACATTTACAAAATAGGATTAGAGAAACTGTAATGACTACCAAATATTGCAAAACAGCTCTTACAATAGGGCTGATTTGTCTGCCCCTTCTTCCAAATGTCTCTCAAGCGGAAGTAACTCCCGATCAGTTTAACCTTCTAATGGTTGCCGCAGAAAAAGATGGCGGCAAAGATTTTGCGACACTGGTTGAGCTGCTGGTCGCTGCAAATCCAGGTGACGAGGAAGAAATAAGGCGCGTAGCCGCTCAGGTCATGCCAGAGCCGGTGCCGGAGCCGGAACCTGCGCCAACGACACCAGCACCATTACCTGTTGAAGGGACAATTTTCTCAGACAGTGGTGCGCAGAAACTTTCCAAATTGTTCCTGCCTGGTTGGGATAAGGAAATAGAGTTGAACGGCCTTTTCACAACAGGAAACACCAAACAAAAATCATTTGGCGCAGCAACAAAGTTCCACCGTGAATCGGGGCCTTACGAGCAAACAGTGGCAACATATTTTGATTATAACACCAGTAATTCGGTCACCAACAAACGCCGCTACGGTTTATCCTTTAAAAACGATTATAGTGTTTCTGATATTTCCTACGTGACAGGATTTGCCAGTTTCGAAGGCGATAGCTTCGGTGCGTTCAACAAACGTCTGACCATAAACGCAGGTTACGGTCTCAGGGTTTTCGATAACGACAAGTTCAAATGGAACGTGGAAGGTGGCCCAGCAATGCTCATGACCAAGCCGCTTGCCACTGGAGACTATGAAACCGACATCACGGCTTACGCCAGCAGCTTGTTTTCATGGAACATAAACGATAGAAGTGATTTTGAGAACGAGACTAAGGTATTTGTTGGCAGCGTAGTCGTTATTGAAAATAAGACCGATTACACGTTGAAAGTCAGTGGTGCATTGAGTGGAAAATTATCGTTCGACGTGCTTTATAATCGCGACGCTCCCCTTGACCGCAAAAAAACCGATACGATCACCCGCATCGGCGTTTTATACGATTTCTAACTTGATATAAGTCCCGTGATCCAGTGTCGCGGGACTTATGTTAGATAACTTTTTAGCATTTCAATCATCTTGTCCACGTCCTGATTTGTGGTGAACATATGATTAGAAATGCGAATTGCATTATATTGCGGCAGGCGTTTGATGGTAATGCCTTGATCCCTCATCCCCGCAAACACGTCACCATTTTTAACATGCTCTGGTAGACTAAAGCTTACAATAGCAGAAGATAACTGAGGGTTATTTGAGCTGATGATTTTTATACCATCCACCTTTTCAAGCTCCTCATGACAATATGCTGCAAGCTTCATGCACTGTTGTTCGATGCGCATGGTTCCCATAGCACGGTGCCAGTCAAGTACGTCACCAAAACCGATAATAATTGGTGCATTTCTGGTCCCAGAAGAATGAGAGTAGACACCATAACCGCCGGTTATAAATACATTATTTATGCTTTCCTGAATTTCTTTATGCAAATATAATATGCCGGTTTCTTTGGGACCCATGATCCACTTATGACCACTGCAGGTATAGACATCACAACCCAGATCATGGAGATCGATATGCAGCATCCCGGGCGCCTGCGCCCCATCGACAATGAAAATGATATCCCGACCGCTTATCAGTTCGGATACTTCCTTTATCGGCCAGCGCAGGCCCGTCACAGTTTCTACATGACTAAGCAGGAGTATTTTTGTCTTATCGGTCAAATTTGTTCTGACCATTTCGAGAAGCTGCTCTTTACTGTTTGCAGGGTAAGGCATGGTCATTTTCTTAATCACCGCCCCTTTGGTATCCCTAAGAAAATCCAGACCGGTTTCCGCACCGCCATGTTCATGATTGGTGGTCAATATTTCGTCCCCAGTCGTCCAATCGATACCCGAACATACCATGCTTATCCCCTCTGTCGTGTTGCGGGTAAGAATGATTTCGTCCTCGTCGGCTCTCATGAACGCAGCAACTTTTGCCCGTGTTTTTTCCATTTCGCGGCCCATGGGGCCAAAATTTTCAATGGCCGGGTTGGCTTCCAGCCGCATCATAAGTTCGGATACTTTATCATAGACAAGTTTCGGTGCTGGTCCCAATGTACCGGTATTCAGGTAGATCAGGCCATCTTTTAACATTAGCTGACTTCTGACATGGGCAAACAGCTTGTCATCGGGCATTATGTCTGCTGCGTTTGTATACCGTTCCTGTGCTGACAGTGTCCTGTTCGATAGTCCCAACAGTGCTAACGCACCAAGCGCAGTACCCTTTAAAAGCCCACGCCGCGTATTCAGAAGTTTATTTTCGGATAACAGTTCTTCCATACCAAAGTCCCATATCATTATTTTTTATAAACTATAGACACTCTTCGAAAAAAAATCTTGAAAAATTATTCTCCAATCAGATGCAATACCAAAGTGCGTTTATGGGCATGGGCGCGATGCTCGAAAATATATATTCCCTGCCATGTACCCAGCGACATTTGATAGTCTGCCACGGGTACATTTATCTGGGTCTGCGTAAGTGCTGATCTGATATGGGCGGGCATATCATCCGGACCTTCGGCATTGTGCCTGTAAAGTAGCTCGTCTTCTGGAACCAAGCGGCCAAAAAAATTATTAAGATCACGCAAGACATCTGGATCGGCATTTTCCTGAATTGTCAGAGACGCAGATGTATGCCTTATAAATATGGTGAGCAAGCCTTCTGAGATACCTTGCTCATTGATCCAGCCGCGAATGGGGCCTGTTACATTAAGCAGGCTTGAACCTGTGGTCTGGAAGGTAATTTCATGTGAGAATTGTTTCATGCTATCTGTTTTTTGCCACGTGTTTTTTGTTTTTCTAAACTCAAATAAACTCGAACTGATAAAAGACTGCAAAGAATGATAGCATGGATAACAGGTATAAGTACATCCGCTTTGACCATCATATAATTATGTATAACCGCAAATATTGTGATGACATAAACAAGTCGGTGTAGTTTTTGCCAGTTTGCTGCCATTTTTTTTATGAAAAATTTGATCGATGTAATAGCCAGAGGAATTAGCAGCGTAAAGGCGAGCATCCCAAAGGTAATGGCCGGTCTTTTTAAAATATCTTCAAGGATCAGCGGCCAATCGAAGAAATAGTCCAGCACCATATAATTGAGAAAATGCAAAAGCCCATAAAAGAAGGCATAAAGTCCAACCGCACGCCGGTATTTAAGCAGCTTCAATCTGGTTAATTTTGACAGTGGAGTGATGCTCAATGTCAGCAACAAAAAACGGATTGTCCAGTCGCCAGTAAAATCAGTGATATATTCAATTGGGTTTGCCGTTAGGTCATGAGGGGCAAAGTTATACCAGAGCCAGACCTGCCAAAAGAGCCAGAGCGCCGGGATTACGAAAATTATATGCAGAAGAATACGCGCGCCGTGCTTTTTCATCAATAATTTCTTTTTAAATCCATACCGGTATAAAGAGACGCTACCTGCTCACCATATCCGTTAAACATCAGCGTATCCCTGCGTCTGAAATCGCCAATGCGGCGCTCAGAAGCTTGCGACCATCTTGGGTGCGGTACATTTGGATTAACATTGGCATAAAACCCATATTCATGTGGTGCAAGTCGCATCCAACTCGTGTTGGGCTCACGTTCAAGGAATGATATTCTGACGATCGACTTAACGCCTTTAAAACCATATTTCCACGGCACCACCAAACGCATTGGTGCGCCGTTTTGATTGGCAAGTGTCTCACCGTAAAGACCCACGGCCATAATAGTCAGCGGGTGCATCGCTTCGTCCATGCGCAGCCCTTCCCGGTAAGGCCATTTAATGATCCCGCGGCTTAAGGCCGGCATTTGATCCCGATCAACCAGAGTTTCAAAATGGATATATTTAGCCTTCGATGTCGGGCCGAGCTTAGTAATAATTTCCGATAGAGAAACACCAACCCACGGGATCACCATTGACCATGCTTCAACGCATCGCATGCGGTATATGCGTTCTTCAAGAGCATTAAAATCAATCAGATCTTCAACAGCGTAGGTTCCAGGCTTATCACATTCACCGTCCACCGTCACACTCCAGGGCTCAGTGACAAGACTGTGGGCGTGGCGCGCCGGATCATCTTTATCCATGCCAAATTCATAATAGTTATTATAACCACGCACGGCTTTGATATCGGTTTGCTCGTCCGCTATATCCTGACCGTCATATGGATTTGAAGAAGTGGTCAACCTCTCGAGTGCGAACCCTATATTTGGCGCCATGATGCTGGCTGCGGTGCCCGCGCCAATAATCCCGGCAGCCTTTATAAACTCTCGTCTCGAGACATATTCAGCCTCCGAAGTGACTTGATTTTCTTTAATTTCCCAAGGATGTTTTATCTTTATCAACATTCTGTTACCTGATTAGTTAAATTGGTTCTAATTTATATATATACCCATTTTTGATTGTTTCTATTAACAGCTTATCACATTTATGTTATTGGCTTAAGCCAAACTGAACAAGAAGGCTGCAAAATGGCACCGCCACTACTGACACTTACCAATATGGACCTCAGATTTGGTCCAAACCCTCTCTTCACCGGGGCGGAGCTTTCCATTGGTGCCCATGACCGCATTTCACTTGTGGGCAGAAACGGTGCTGGCAAATCGACATTGATGAAAATCATCCACGGTACCATAGAGCCGGACAGCGGCGAGCGCTTTATTAAGCCGGGATGTCATGTTACTTATCTTGAACAAGATCCTGATCTATCCGCCTATAAGAATGCACACGACTATGTGGCCTCCGGCCTTACCCATAGTTCAACAGAAGATCATTTCCAAGTGGACATCATACTTGCTGAGATCGGGCTAAGCGCGCAGATGGAAACCGAAACCATGTCGGGAGGGGAGCGCCGACGCGCCGCCATTGCCCGGGCGCTGGTCAGCGATACCGATATCCTGCTTCTGGACGAGCCGACAAACCATCTTGATATCACGACCATTGAATGGCTTGAGCAAAAACTTAAAAGCTGGCGCGGTGCACTTGTGATCATCAGCCATGACCGGGCATTTCTCAACAATCTTACCAATACAACCTTCTGGCTTGACCGAGGACGTGTGCGCAGACTTGATAAGGGATTTTCACATTTTGATGAATGGTCGAACACGATACTCGAACAGGAAACGGCAGAGTGGGCGAAACTTGATAAATTGATCGAGAAGGAAACCGACTGGTCCCATAAAGGCATCACCGCGAGACGCAAACGCAATATGGGTCGCATGAGAAACCTTTGGGAACTTCGTGATAAACGCGCGGAACAAATAGCCGTGGTTGGCAGTGCCCGTCTGGCTGCCGACAGCGGCAAAGCATCTGGTAAAAAAGTCATTGAAGCTCGCAATGTCTACGTCGCTTTTGGTGAAACACCGATTCTTGAGGATTTTTCCGTTAAAATACTGCGCGGCGATCGCGTCGGCATCATTGGTCCTAACGGAGCAGGAAAAACCACTTTGCTTAAAATACTGACTGGCGCATTAAAACCTGACTCTGGTACGGTAAAGCTTGGTACCAATCTGGAAGCAACGTTTCTTGATCAACACAGAAGTTTGATCAAAGACACGGATACGGTCTGGGAAACCCTTAGCGATGGTGGCGATCACATTATGGTTCGTGGTCACTCCAAACATCTTATTTCCTATCTTAAAGACTTTCTTTTCGAAGCGTCGCAAGCCCATAGTCCAGTGAGCTCGCTCTCGGGCGGCGAAAAAAATCGCCTGCTGCTTGCCAAAACATTGGCCCAGCCAACAAATCTACTGATCCTCGACGAACCAACAAATGATCTTGATATGGATACTCTTGATTTGCTTCAGGATGTACTCAGCGATTATGATGGCACTTTGCTTTTGGTGAGCCATGACCGTGACTTTTTGGACCGGCTGGTGACGTCAACCATCGTCATGGAAGGAAACGCGGACGTCCGTGAATATCCAGGTGGTTATAGCGACTATGTACGCCAGCGTAAAAACCGCATTGACGGCCCGCAGGACAGTCAAAACAAAAAGCAAAGAACGGAAAAAAAGCCTGCTAAACAATCCAAGCTGCAAGGCAAAAAACTGAGCTATAAACATCAATATGCACTTGATAATCTACCGCGGGAAATGGAAGAAATCTCGACAGAAATCAAAGCCTTTGAGCGAAAGCTTGCCGAGCCTAATTTTTATAGCAAGGACGCTAAAGGCTTCAATGATGCGACTGCACAACTCGAAAAACTGATCGCAACTCTCGCTGATAAAGAAGAACAATGGCTGGAGCTCGAACTCTTGCGCGAGGAAACAGAATAGTTGCGTATGTAACGAATAATTGTTATGATAATAACAATAAACCAGAGCATAAAAAGGCCCCCTCATGTCAGATACAGATAAGAAATATCAATCCTCCATTCCGCTAGACCACGACTATGTTGAGCTTCCTATGCCAGACAAATGGGATATGAGCGACGCAGAAATGATTGAAAAATCTGCAGAATTTTATGAGCTTATGAAAAAACGCCATACGGTGCGCGACTATTCAACACGCCCTGTTCCCCGTGAAGTGATTGAAAATTGTATCAAGGCGGCTGGCCTTGCACCAAGCGGCGCAAATCATCAACCATGGCATTTTGCCATTATCGAAAACCCTGACCATAAACAAAAAATCCGCGACGCCGCCGAAGAAGAAGAGAGAACTTTTTACGCAGGAAGAGCCAGCGATGAATGGCTCGGCGCGCTAGAGCCCATTGGCACCAACGACAACAAACCCCACCTGACCACGGCACCGTGGCTGATTGTCATATTTGCGCAGCGCACGAGCATCGACCGGAACGGCCGTAAGTTTAAAAATTATTATGTAAACGAATCTGTCGGCATCGCTACTGGTTTTCTGATCACCGCGCTCCATACAGCGGGTCTTACCACCCTCACCCATACGCCAAATCCGATGAAATTTCTTAATGAACTGTGCGAGCGCCCACCCAGCGAGAAACCAGAAATGATTTTAGTGGTAGGGCATCCAGCGGAAGATGCCACAGTGCCAGCTCACGCCAAATGGAAAAAGCCTCTTGATGAAATCATGTCAGTCTTTTAGGGCTTAATGAATGCCGTGCATCCCTTTTTTAAGCAATGGCGTCATCAAGAATATGAATAATCCAACCCCGATGCTGACCATGCCGATGGTGGAATAAACGTCCATGGTCGCTGCCATATCAAGTTGGGCGCCGGCTTCGCCGTGACCACCCACCCCCATAAGCGAGCTGATCCAGCCGGCCATGTAATTACCCACCGCCATAAATAAAAACCACGTTCCCATCATCATGCCAACGATTCTGGCGACACTCATTTTAGTGATCATGGAAAGGCCGACCGGAATAATAAACAGCTCGGCCCAAGATAGGGAAAAATATATAAAGACCAGCCAAAGGAAGCTTTTTGCGCTGCTATTATCTGCGGCTAGAGCACCCGCAAAAATCATGTATCCCGCACCAATAATGATCATAGCGATGCCAAACTTAACGGGCGTGGTCGGTTCGATATTGCGGCGTCCCATGGCCATCCAAAGCCATGCCATAACCGGTGCGAGCAAGCATACAAAAAGCGTATTCATAGTTTGAACCTGTGAGGCTTTAAGCTCAATACCAAAAATGGTCCTGTCGAACTGCTGATCCGCCAGCAGCGTAAGGCTCGCGGCCTGTTGCTCGAATAATGCATAAAATACTGCCTGAAATATGATCAGAAAACACATAACCATCAACCGGTCACGTTCAATCTTGCTACATTTAATAAACCCATAGATCAAAATAGAACCGATCATAATAAAGCCCGACGCGCCAAGAAACACCCCGACCAATTGCTGATATTGCATCAAAAGCCAGCTGAGAATTACCATGGCAATGCCGCTCAGATATATGGCTGTTTCCTTATTTATACCGGCAAAAGCGATTTCCTTAAGTCGTTCTGGATGGCTCGGTTCCGCATGGCCGTCCAGCAGTTTTTGACCCCATAGAAAAACAAGAAGACCAAAAAACATACCAATTCCGGCGATAGAAAACCCATAATTCCAACCATATGTTTCCCCCACATAACCAACAATCAGCATGGAAATAAGCGCCCCAAGATTAAGGCCCAGATAAAAAACCGTGAACCCACTATCGCGGCGTGGATCTTTGGGCCCGTAAAGCGCGCCGACAATGGTTGTTATATTGGCCTTTAAAAATCCAACGCCGGTGATGATCAGCGCAAGGCCGAGAAAAAAGATATTAATTGATGTTTCGTCGCGGACCACCATATCCCCGTCAAAATACGCCGCCTTGCCGTGATAAGCCAAAAGCCCGTGCCCAAGAACCAGCAATATGGCACCGTAAGTCACCGATTTCCGGCTTCCGAGGTAACGGTCCGAAAGATAGCCACCAATGATCGGCAGCATATAAACAAGTCCTACAAAAGCCCCATAAATCATGCTGGCTTTTTCCGCACCGAACAGATGATACTTTGTTAGGTAAAGAATAAGTAGTGCCCGCATCCCGTAGTAAGAAAAGCGCTCCCACATTTCGGTCAGAAAACAGATGTAAATCCCTACCGGATGGCCAAGAAAGCTTCTTTTCTGTGACCCAGCATAAAGATCTTCTGACATATCAATGGACCCCATGCATTCCTTTTTTGAGCAGTGGTGTTAGCGCAAGAATAAAGATACCAACACCAGCACTGAAATATCCAATAATATAATAAAGATCCATAGTCGACGCCATATCAAGCGTACCGCTGGCCACGCCAACTTCATCACTACCCATCAAGGAACTGATCCAACCGGCAACGTTGTTACCCAGTGCCGTAAACAGGAACCATGTTCCCATCATCATACCAACAATTTTGGGAACACTTAATTTAGTCACCATGGATAGGCCAACGGGGCTTAAAAATAGCTCCGCCAGCGTCAGCATAAAGTATATAAAAATTAACCAGAAGAAGCTTTTTGTCGTGCTGTCATCAATGCCCATACCCCAGGCAAATATAATATAACCAGCGCCGATAATCAGCAGAGAATAGCCAAATTTACCGGGTGTCGATGGTTCTATTTTACCCTTGGCCATGACTACCCAAATCCAAGCCATAATCGGTGCAAGCACGATAATGAATAAGGCGTTCAACGTCTGAACCTGAGATGCCAAAATATCCATCCCCAAGAAGTTGAGATCAAACTGCTGATCCGCCAGTAACGTGAGTGACGCCGCTTGCTGTTCAAACAGCGCCCAGAATACGGATTGAATCGCGATTAGAAAAAGCGCCACCCAAAGCCTTTCGCGATCAACTTTTTCGCACTGGGTAAAGGAATAAAACAGAACCAATCCGATCATGATCAGACCCGCAACGCCAACGAGCTGAATAACCATTTGGTCGTATTGCATCATGATCCAGCTTAATCCGACCAAGCCGAACCCAAACAGATAAATAGTATATTCCTTGTTAATCCCGATCGGTGATTTTTCTTTCAACAGTTCCGGTTTTGGTGGCTCCGCGCGGCCATCAAGATATTTTTGACCCCACAAAAAGACGAGAAGACCAAACAACATTCCAATACCGGCTATCGAGAAACCATAATTCCATCCATGAACCTCGCCAACATAACCAACAATTATCATAGCGAAGAATGAGCCGAGATTTATACCCATATAAAAAATCGAGAACCCACCATCGCGGCGTGGGTCATTTGGCCCATATAAAGCCCCAACAACAGTGGAAATATTCGCTTTAAGAAAGCCTACCCCACCAATGATCAGCGCAAGCGCAAGAAAGAAGATATTGATATAAAAATCATCCCTGACCACGGTCTCACCGTCCATGTAGGCAGCGGGTCCGTGAAATGCCATAAGCCCGTGCCCGGCCACAAGAAGTATAGCGCCGTAGGTGACTGCTTTACGACTGCCTAGATAGCGGTCGGCCATATAGCCACCAATGATCGGCATCATATAAACAAGGCCAGCATAAGCACCATAAATCATACTGGCTTTATCAACACCAAAAAGGTGATATTTTGTCAAATAGAGGATCAGGATCGTCCGCATCCCGTAATATGAAAAACGCTCCCACATTTCGGTGAGGAAGCATATTGATAATCCGATCGGATGGCCCAGAAAATTGCGTTCTTGTGAGCCTCTATACATATCATCAAGTTCGTCAGACATCCGTGTTCCCTATTACTATTTTTGATTTTTGATACTTTGCCAGAAGAAAAGTGAAAAGTCACGTTTACGTTTTTTCAAAATAGGATTATAAATCATCAAATAACAAACGAAGCGAGACCATCATGAAAATCAGCAGTAATTTTGATAGCGGCAATATAAATGTCATCGACGCCACCAAGCCCGGCAACATTCGCCTTTCGATCAATAAAGATAACAACTCTGATTTCTATCAGTGGTTTCATTTTCGCCTCACCGGCGCCAAAGATCAACTCTGTGCCCTTAACATTGAAAATGCGGCGGGCGCCGCTTATCCGGGTGGTTGGGAAAATTATCAGGCGGTCGCCTCTTATGACCATGAAACATGGTTTCGCGTCAGCACCATTTTTAAAAATGGAACGCTGACTATACAACATGTGCCGGAAACCGACAGCGTCTACTATGCGTATTTCGCACCTTATAGTTATGACCGTCACCAGGAATTGGTCTCGAGCGCCGCGATGAATGATAATGTACGTCTCGAAGTGATCGGCGAAAGCTGCGACGGCCGTGACCTTGACCTTTTGACCATTGGTGAAGAGGGTGAAGAAAAGAAAAAGATCTGGATTATTGCCCGCCAGCATCCCGGCGAAAGCATGGCCGAATGGATGGCCGAAGGGATACTCTCTCGCCTGCTTGATCATGAAGATGCGCTGAGCCGCGAGCTTCTAAACAAATGTGTGTTTTACGTGATGCCCAATGTCAATCCCGACGGAAGTATCCGCGGGCATCTTCGCTGCAATGCCAAGGGTCAGAATTTGAACCGTGATTGGGATGACCCTAATCCCGCCGTCAGCCCGGAAGTATACCACCTTCGCAATAAAATGGACGAAAAGGGACTTGATTTTTCGCTTGATTGTCACGGCGACGAAGCGCTGCCCTTTAATTTCATAGCTTGTTTTGAAGGGGTACCGGATCTTAACCAATATAATCTTGATACTGCCTATATGTTTGGCCGTGAACTGGAAAAAGTAAATCCCGACTTTCAAAATGAAAAAGGGTATAAAAAAAGCGCCCCCGGCACCGGCAATCTCGGCATGAGCACCAACCAGATCGCCCACCGCTTTGACGCTGTTGCCATGACCCTTGAAATGCCCTTCAAAGACACATCAGATAGCCCAAACCCGGAAACAGGTTGGTCCCCTGAACGCAGCATCAAACTGGGCTACAGCTCACTTGACGCGCTCGCGGCTGTGCTTGAGCGGCTTTAATTTGGCGGAAAATCATGCCGCGCTTAGACATTCTTAGCGCTGCCGTATTTAATGATAATGGCGCATGCTGCTAAAACAATAGTTGCCGCAATGATAAAGCCAGCATTTAATAGCCCCGCTGTACCAAAAGAAATAATGCCGTAGCCAATTGAACCAGTAAAGAGCGCGTAATAGATAAACACGAGAAGTGTTTTTCGGATCACCTCGCCTTCGCGTCCAACAAGTCCGACAACAGCGGAAGCGGCAACGACATTATGCACACAAATGACATTGCCCGCAGCGCCGCCAACCGCTTGTAAGGCGACGATCCATGTAGGATCGGCGGCAATTCTTTCACCAACGCCAAATTGGAATAACGAGAACATCATATTGCTTACCGTATTGCTTCCGGCAACGAACGCCCCAAGGCCGCCAATGAATGTAGAATAGAACGGCCATGCGGTGCCCGCTAAAGCGGCCACGCCCTCAGCGAGAACGATAGGCATTTGTTCATACCCGGCTGCGCCGCCATCTGAATTTAAGAATACCTGCACCATAGGAACAGTGAAGACCAGCGCGGCGCCAGCCGAAAGAATGGTTTTTGCCGACGTCTTCCAAGCGCGAGCATACGATTTAACGTCCATGCCATGAATAAAATAAGTGATGATCGAAACGGTGACAAAAAGCGCGGCGGGGGTATAGAAAGGCTGGACTGCCTGTCCAAGTCCGGTGCCAAATATATTGCTTATTGTAAATGTTGAAAATTCACCGCGCAGCATTGATGAAAACGGAAGCTGCGGCAATCGGGTGAGCACGAGTAATGCAGCAACAATGATATAAGGAAGCCACGCTCTGGCCATGCTCATGGGTTTATCGCGAACTTCTGTTTCTTTAATCTCAAATTGCCCGATCCAATGAGGGTTCCAGTTTTCTTTATCGTCGAACCGCCAAATGTCATCTTCCTTTGGCATAAGAAATCCAGCTTTAGCGGCATATATAACCACTGCGAGGCCAATTAAACCACCGAAAAGCGATGGAAACTCAGGGCCCAGATATTGAGCAACAAGGAGATAAGGTACCGTCATCGCGAACGCAGAGAATAAGGCAAATTTCCAGATTCTAAGCCCTTCTACGAAAGAGTTGTTTTTACCAAAAAAGTAAGTCATGGATGAAACGAGTATTAGCGGAATAAACGTTCCTGCCGCAGCGTGGAGGATTGCTACCTTGGCGGCAATGAAAGCAATAAAATCCAGCCAGTCAAGTCCGAGACTTTGTGAATAGGCAAGCACTTCGGCATCGCCAGAAAGTCCTGTATATATGCCCGTTAGCATTGGTGTGCCAAGAGCACCAAACGATACCGGTGTGCTTTGAATGATCATGCCAGCGACAACCGCAGCCATTGCAGGAAAACCAAGACCAACCATAAGCGGGACGACAACCGCCGCAGGAGTGCCAAATCCTGCCGATCCTTCAATAAAAGAACCAAATAACCAAGCAATGATGATGACTTGTATGCGTCTGTCGGGGGTTATGTCAGAAAACCCTCTGCGGATTGTTTGAATGGCACCGCTTTCCTGTAAGGTATTCAGTAAAAGGATTGCTCCAAATATGATGTAAATAAGTTCTATCGCATCGACGAGGCCATTAAGAGACGCGGCCATGACTTTAACAAATGGCACCTGCCACACGAGGAGCGCCAAACCGAGGGCCACCAAATAAGATATTGGCATCGCGCGGCTCGCGGGCCAGCGTAAAATAACCAAAAATACGGCAACGGAAATTATGGGCAGTAGCGATAGAACCGCGAGCAAACCGGTGGACATTGTTTCTTCCCTCCCTTAAGCATAATCTTAACCGCACCGCTATTTTTACGGTGTCTTTTAAGATATACTAGTCGGCAATTATCAATTCGTCCAGACGGGCAGGTTTATCGGTTCGCATTTGACTTTAAGCCTTAAACTAAAACCTGACCACTTTTTGATCGATGCGGCCGAAAATTGTCTTGCCGTCTTTATCGAACATATCAATTTCAACGCGGTCACCGAAACTCATGAATGGTGTTTTAGGTTTCCCGTCAGCTATGGTCTCTAGACATCTTATTTCAGCGATACAGCAGGAGCCGTCTTTTGATCCTTTATTTGAAACGGTACCTGAGCCAACAACGGTCCCCGGCGCAAGATCACGAGATTTTGCAGCATGTTCAATTAACTGACAGAAATCAAACGTCATATCAATCCCAGCATTGGGGGAACCAATTTTTGTACCGTTTAAGATTGCATGAAGCGGGAGATGTAATTTTTTGCCGTCCCAGGCGTCGCCAAGCTCATCCGGGGTGACAAAAACCGGGGCAAAAGCGGTCCATGGCTTCGACTGGTAGAAACCAAACTGCTTGCCAAGCTCAGCCGGGATAAGATTACGAAGCGAAACGTCATTAAGGATCGATATGAGTTTGATATGCTTGCCGGCCTCTTCAGCGGTTGTGGCTGCGGGGACATCATCTGTAATTACTGCCACTTCTGCTTCCAGATCAATACCCCAGTCTTCGGAGCCAGCGCGGATGTCATCATGAGGGCCGATAAAAGCATCGGACGCACCCATATAAACAAGCGGATCTTCCCAAAAGCTTGGTGGTAGTTCGGCACCGCGGGCTTTTCGGACTAGCTCAACATGGGTAACATATGCACTACCATCAACCCAGTGATAAGAGCGCGGAAGCGGTGCATCACAACGTGTTGGATCAAAGTCTGAACCGGAAATGGCCCCCGACTGAAGGCCGTCATAAAGCGCGGTAAGCTCGCTCTCACAATCAGCCCAATTATCAAGAGCCGCCTGCATGGTTGGCGCGACCCCCTCAGCACTGATATATTTGGAGAGATCTTTTGAGACAACGACAAGTTTGCCGTCCCTGCCGTGTTTTAAAGATGCGAGTTTCATATTGTTGCGCTTTCTTTCAATTTAGTTACACTTGACGAAATTCTTTTATGACCTTATAATAGTTACAATTGAAACTAATAGCAAGACCAAACGAGAAAAAAGATAAATGCCAAAATCTGATCTGCATCTGGACGTATTTTTACCGTACCGACTTTCTTATCTTACCAATATGATCAGTCAGGATCTTGCCAAACTATATACCGAAAAGCATGGCATTGCCCACACTGAATGGCGGGTGATGGCGGTTCTTGGTATTTCATCCGGCGTATCTGCGGCGTTTGTCGCTGAAAAAACCGCCATGGATAAAGTCGCCGTCAGCCGCGCCATAAATAGTATGATTAAAGCAGGCCTGGTGTCACGCGAATTTGCCAGCGAAGACAAACGACGTTCGCAACTGTGTTTAAGTGAGTACGGACAGAAAACATACGAAAACATTGTACCGCTGGTTCAGGCTTATGAAAAAGACGTTCTTGAAAGCCTGTCAGCTTCAGAACGGGACGCGCTGGACAGAATTCTTGAAAAACTCACACGCTACGTTTTAGAAGGTCAGCCTTAACCTTCACTTTCGTGAATGCAGCGATCAATAATATCGGACGTCTGGTCGAAATACTGGTCAAACACCGTCGCAATCGCCCGTAAGTAAAGCTCGCCCGCTTCCGTAATGCTATAGCGAAGCCCAGTTTTTTCCATATATCCCGCAGACACGAGCTTATTAAGATTGGAGAATTCCCTTTCAAAATCATAATCAATACCGTGTGCGCTGGCTATTTTAAGTGGCTCAACAGCGAAATAACACATGAGCGTAGAAATAACATCGCGGAACATTTTATCTTCCGCTGTCACGGAAAGCCCGCGAACCACCGGTGATTGACCCGCAGATACTTTATCCAGATACGGCCTAATCATTGGTATGTTTTGCGCATAACCATCTGGCATACTGCTGATGGCTGACGGGCCAAAACCAATAAGCGTATCCGCCTTATCTTCTGTGTAGCCCTGAAAATTTCGCTTTAATTTTCCCTGATCGAAGCTGACAAACAGATGATCGTCTGGCAGAGCAAAATGATCAAGACCGATAGAACGGTAGCCATTCTCAGTAAGCATTCGGCTTGCAAGTTCAAACTGTGCCTGTCGCTCTTTTTGATCAGGGATAGCATGATCCTCGATCATTTTTTGGTGCTTCTTCATATGCGGCACATGGGCATAACCAAACAGTGCAATCCGACTTGGTTGAAATTTCAGGGTTTGCTCGATTGTGGCTTTGATCGTATCCAGCGTCTGATAAGGAAGCCCGTAAATCAGATCAAAATTGATGTGGTCAATACCCGCGTCCTTAAAGCTTTGCATATTTTCCGTGATCAATTCAACTGGTTGGACACGGTTGATGGCAACTTGTGTTTTTTCGTTAAAATCCTGAATGCCGAGACTGACCCGGTTCACGCCCGCCTTCGCGTAGGAAAATATTTTGTCGCGGTCCACAGTACGCGGATCAATTTCCACCGCGAATTCATCGTTTTCATCGATATTGTAGCATTCTTTTACCACCTCGATCAGGCTGGCAAAATCGTCTGCTTCAAGTATCGACGGCGATCCGCCACCAAAATGAATATGACTTACTTTAAGGCGTCCGGTTTTTTTTGCCGTCTGTCTTATTTCCTGTTTGAGAACATCAAGAAATGTTTCCACAGGGCCGTATTTATTGCTGATGGTGGTGAAGCAACCACAGAACCAGCATAATTTTTCGCAATATGGAATATGGAAATAAAGACTGATCGGCTCGCACATAGGCAGCGATCTAAGCCAAGCGTCATGAGTTTTCGCATCCAGAGCGTCAAATTCGAGCGCCGTTGGGTAACTGGTGTAACGTGGCAGGCGCTTTGGCCGCACCACATCCGTATGTTTTGGTACTATATTTTCCTGATTCATACCGTCTTTATAAGCAAAGCTGGAATTAATTAATTGACCTAGGTCAGAAATTATTAAATTACTTAAACGCCTTGAAGGTCATGATGGTGAAGGTATCTTTGATGCCGGGGATGGTTTGGACCTTCTCATTAACGAAACGACCGATATCAACATCATCGCCCAAATGAAATTTTACCATCAAATCAAATGCGCCGGAGATTGAATAAACATCCTCCGCTTCTTCCACATTATCGACGACACCTTCAGCAACGCTGTAAACTTCGCCTAGCTCACATTTAATCTGTACGAAAATATTTTGCATAACCTAATCCGATATTGATCACTGATTTCCCCATCATAAAAAACTCTAATCGGTTATTCAATCATTGTTTCAATAATATGATACTTGCCTGGTAGTTCTTGTTTCCGACTGACAGCTTGCGGCCTAAAACGGATGATTGGGAAAATAGAGGCCAAAATCTACATCTAATGGCCTCTATTTAATATTTTTTCAAATAAGTCCTATTACTCGACACCTACGGCCTTTGCTCCTGGGCGTCTTGGGTCAGAATAGCCGTAAAACATACCATCCTTAGACATCACCGTTTGTAAACTTCCCATGCCTGCGCTTGATTTGCTGAAGTTGATTTTATGGCCTTTTTGACGTAATAAAGTTATAGTATCCGGGCTTATGCCGCTTTCGAGCAGCAGCTGGTCAGGAAACCATTGATGATGAATTCTAGGCGCGACCGAGGCATCACCGATATTCATTCCATATTCGAGCACATTAAGCACCATTTGCATATTTGCACTGATGATTTTTGATCCCCCAGGCGTACCCGTCATCATTAAAGGTTTATCATCCTTAGAAACAAGAACCGGTGACATAGAACTTACGGGACGGCGCAATGGGCTGATCATGTTATCTTCGCTCCCCATCAAACCAAATGCATCCGGAATGTCAGGCCTTAAAGTAAAATTACCCATGTTATTATTCATCAAAATGCCAGTCCCCTCAATGACAACACCTGACCCGAACGAGAACATTAACGTATACGTATTTCCGACCATGTTACCTTCGCTATCCACCACTGAATAATGATTTGTTTCATCGCTTTCGTAGATAGCGAGATTGCCAGGGGCTATTTCCTCAGAAGGCGTGGCTCGTTCCATGTTAATTTTTGCGGCTAACGATTTTGCGTAGTCTTTACTGACCAAGGCCTTTGTTGGTATTTCAACAAAATCAGGATCTCCCAAATATTTACTTCGATCTGCATATGACAATTTCATTGCTTCCGCGGTCACATGTAAAGCATCAGCACTGCCTGGTCCCATTTCCTTAAGTGGGAAATTTTCAAGGATGTTTAACATCTGAATGACATGGGTGCCGCCTGAACTTGGCGCCGGAACTGCTGCAATATCATAGCCACGGAAGGTGCCGCGGACAGGTTCACGCTCAACAACCCTGTAAGCTGCGAGATCTGCCATCGTGATTATACCGTTATGGGCTTCCATATCTGCAACAATCTTTTTGGCGATACTTCCTTTATAGAATGCATCAATACCATGCTCTGCGATTTCCGATAATGTCCATGCAAGGTCTGGTTGCTTGAAGAGTTCACCAAATTCGTAATTTGATCCGTCAGCTTTAAAAAATTTCTTAAGTGCTGCTGGGTTTGTTTTGAGATGCTCAGCTCTCGCAAGATCAGACGCTAAATCATACGTCACGATTATGCCGTCACGGGCTAGGCGAATTGCTGGTGCCAGCACTTCTGCGAGGGTCATTGTGCCATAGTTTTCAACAATATGGGCAAGACCTGCAACCGAACCCGGCACAGCAGATGATTTATGCGAGAAACGGTATGACGGGTCCATAGCAGCAACTTCGCCGTTTTCATCAAAAAACATATCTTTGTGTGCGCCCCCGGGGGCAGTCTCTCTAAAATCAATGGCTATTGTTTTGTTTAGTTTGGCAACATGGACAAGCATAAAGCCACCCCCACCAACATTCCCTGCACGAGGTAATGTTACAGCCAGAGCAAAACCAATAGCGGCCCCAGCATCAATTGCGTTGCCACCGTTAGCCATAATTTCGGCTGCTATTTCGCTTGAAAGCGCGTTATGACTGGCAACCATGCCATTTTTGCCAATCACAGGGTGATTAATTTCACTATATTCAAATAAGGGTTGAGATGGTTGTTCTTGTGCAAAAGAAATAGCAATATTCGAAATGGCAAAACTTGCCGCGACGAATAGTATCGTGAGTTTTTTGAGCATAGCTCTTACCTCCATATTTTTATAAGTAATTATTTCGATCTTTTATTCTTGTTCTATCGTGAGTGACTTTCCAACATAATCAGTTGGTTTTACACTTTGTACGATTTGTTTTTTTCGCCCCTTTTCAGTCAGAAATGTAACCTCCACATTAACCTCATTCTGATCAGGTAATGCAAAGTGAACAGGTTGATTACTATGACTGTTGTAGCCGTCACCCGTGGAAACCATCCGCAGGCCAAGTAGTTTTCCGTCCATATTAAATATTCTTACTTCGGAACCGGCGCGATTGAAAATGCCATTCTTATCGGCGACCATCACCTGTAGTGATTTTGCTCTGACTTCTTTAGAAAGATTGTTTCGGGCAACAGGATGGCGCCCTGCAATATTATATCCCTCGGTTAGGGAAATATCCAAATCACCATCATTATCAAAATCGGCCCACTGAATGCCATGATCAGCACCACTTAGTGCTGTTCCGTGCGTTTCAATTTCGGTAAAATGATCGCCTTCATTATGGAAAAGTCGGTCATGTGGCGATCTTACACCGTCGATATTATGATATCCGGCCACGAAAAGATCGAGCAAACCATCATTGTCATAATCCCCCCAACTCGACCCCACCATATGATCATTTCCGTCGATACCCATTTCGTTGCTTACTTCATCAAAACCACCATCACCGTTGTTTTTATAAAGCTTGTTGATACCGTATGTCGCGACGAACAAATCAAGGTGACCATCATTATTATAGTCTGCGACGGCACAGTCTACGCCCCCGTCACTGCGAATTCGGGGTCCGCCTTCCATACCAAGCTCCCCAGCAACATCGGTAAACGTGCCGCCTTCGTTTTTATAGAGCGCATCTTTGCCTTCACCCTGATTTGCTAAAAACAGATCAAGCAAACCATCGCGATTATAGTCGAACCAGCATGCGCCGACAGTAGCACGCGGATCTGCTAAACCGGTCTCCATGCTGACATCTGAGAATTTTTCACCGTCGTTGCTAAATAAAAGGTTGGGCCCAATTCTATCGGCGACGAAAAGATCTAAGGTTCCATTATTATCATAGTCAATCCAGCTGATTTGCCGAGCACTGACTTTAGGAATATCGACACGCATCTGCCTTGAAACTTCCTTAAATCCCTGTGATTTATCGTTCCGATATAGTTCGTTTCCGTGACGATTACTACCGATGTAAAGATCAAGATATCCATCGGCATTATAATCACCCCACGCAATTGACCGACGTTCTTTGCCATCCGTTGGTAATCCAAGAACTGGTCCGACATTCGTAAAGCCACCGAGTTCATTATTGTAAAGCCTCACATCGCCCGTTTTGAATGATATAACCAAATCCAGATCGCCATCATTATCATAATCACCCCATGCATTGGATAATGCCATGTTGCCACCAAAAGTATCCGGCTGTATTCGGGTAAAGTCGGGCACGTTTTCCTGGGCGATTGAATGTCCGCCTACTATAAGAATTGGCAGTGCTATAAGGTTTAATAGAGTTTTGCGTTTAAATTGTTTTTTCATATTTTTTATCCTATAAAATCAAAAATCTGGTGAGTTTTATTAAAGCGTAAAGTAACAGACGGTCGAAATCACCACCATATAATGTATAGGGTCGTAATCATCGCGATAACACAGGCGCTGCCTATTTTAAAGGAAGCTTTTGACGAATATTCCTCATTTACCGCTATTATTGTATTATTTTTAAGGGACTGTGGGGCCAGATATGAGAGAGAGACCGCCAAGGCACCGCAGAGTAAAAATACGATGCCAACCCGATCAAGAAAGGGTATTTCCGGCCATAATTGGCGCATAACCACTGAAAAGATAAAGGATCCTATCCCTGCTACAAGTGCGCTATTTGCTGTAGCCTTTTTCCAAAACAATCCTAGCATAAAGATCACAACAATTCCCGGCGTAAAAAAGCCCGTAAATTCCTGAATAAACTGAAATGCCTGGGCGAAGTTCCCCAGCAATGGTTTGGCGATTAAAATCGCAATCAACATGGACGTCAATGCGGCACCACGGCCAATCATAACCAACTTTTTTTCATCAGCACCTTTGTTCATTGATTTATATATATCCATGGTGAAAATGGTGGAAATCGAATTCATCATTGAGCCAAGGGACGATAGAATTGCGGCGATGAGGGCGGCAAAAACAAGTCCTTTTATGCCAACGGGTAATAGCTTCATCATTTCTGGGTAGGCCTGATCAGGCGCTGATAAATCAGAGACAAGAAGGGCGGCAGCTATACCGGGTAACACGACGATAATCGGCATAAGAATTTTTAAAAATGCTGCAAAAACGATACCTTTTCGTGCCTCATGAATATCTTTGGCGGCGAGTGCCCTTTGAATTACATATTGATTAAAGCCCCAATAAGATAAATTCATCATCCACATGCCACCGATCAAAACCGAAAGTCCGGGCAGGTCCTTATAGTAAGGGTTATCGGATGATAAGATCATATCGAATTTCTCAGGCATTCTCCGTGTCAGTTCATTAAATCCGCCCCAAATTCCCTGCTCTCCGCCAATTTGGCCGAGCGCTATTGACGCAACCATCAATCCACCAAATACCAGCAAAACCACTTGAATTATATCTGTAAGTGCAACCGCCTTAAGCCCACCGTACAATGAATATGCGACTGCGCAGCTGCCCAGAAGTATCAGACCATAGGTGAGTTCAATTCCGGTAACTGTATTGACCGCAAGAGCCCCAAGCCATAAAATTGAAGTCAGGTTAACAAAAATATAGAGCCCCAACCAGAATATTGCCATGATCAGGCGCACGCGACCATCATATCTTTTTTCGAGAAATTGCGGCATGGAATAAATTTGATTGTGAAGGAAA
Organism: uncultured Kordiimonadaceae bacterium; assembly: GCA_963976585.1. GTDB lineage: Bacteria > Pseudomonadota > Alphaproteobacteria > Sphingomonadales > Emcibacteraceae > Pseudemcibacter. The sequence continues at coordinate 6,036 of CAXBLS010000024.1, read as the reverse complement.
ATAGGCAAGAAATACCTTCCGACGATCAGCAGGGTTATGGCGCCCATCCATTCATAAGACGCTATTGCAAGCCCGACAACATAACCGGAACCTGACATTCCGATAATTTGTTCCGCTGATATATTTGCTGCAATCAGCGATGCACCGATCGCCCACCACGGCAGAGCTTTGCTTGCCATGAAATAATCTTTAGTATTTTTGACATGACCTGCTTTTTCGCGGCTCACATATTGCGCTATAACAATAATGAAAATAGCATATGCCACCACAATTGCCATATCCGTAGTTTCCAGTAGCATGCCGTTTTCCCTATTCCCTATTTATTCTTACTGTTTTATGCAACTATTTCATATACCGTCCGCTTTGACAATGATGCTCGGGATGATTAGGTTTAGGCTTGGTCAATAAAGAGATAGTCCCACTTATGAGTGAAGCCTCCTTAAATAGTGTTCCACACCGTCGATACAATCCATTAAGCGACAGTTGGGTTCTTGTTTCCCCTCACCGTGCGAACAGACCTTGGAATGGGAAAATTGAGACCGCACCTGCATCATCGCACGTGGCCCATGACGCGGATTGTTATCTTTGCGCTGGAAATAAACGTATCTCTGGCGTAACAAACGAAATTTACAAAGACTGTTTTATCTTCGACAATGACTTTTCAGCGTTAAGGCAAAGCGAATTACAGGTACAGACCGTAGATCCTTTGTTTCGCGCTGAGGTCATCAGTGGTGAATGCAAAGTGCTATGTTATTCGCCGCACCATAGCAAAACCCTGCCTGAAATGGAGCTAGACGGAATTGAGAAGATAATCGATGCCTGGTGCATGCTCTACACCGACCTTGAGGCAAAATATCAGTGGGTGCAAATATTTGAAAACAAAGGGGAAATTAACGGTTGCTCAAACCCTCATCCCCACGGGCAGGTGTGGGCAAGCAATCATTTACCTAGTGAGATTGAGCAGGAAAACAATCAACAGAATGCTTACTTTTCCTCTCACAATAAACCTCTTCTGCTCGATTATCTCGAGGATGAAATAGAAAAAAAAGAACGTGTTGTCTGTCTAAATGACGATTGGGTCGTCGTGGTTCCCTACTGGGCAACATGGCCATTTGAAACTCTAATGATGCCGCGCACACATGTTACCCATATGACTGATTTGAATAAAAAACAGAAACAATCGCTGGCGGCAATCCTGAAAGAAATGACAATTCGTTACGATAACCTGTTTAATATCTCTTTTCCTTATAGCATGGGGTGGCATTGCCGACCATCGGACGGACTTACGCCCGGTCACTGGTTGATGCATGCACATTTTTATCCCCCGTTACTGCGCTCGGCGACGATCCAAAAATTTATGGTTGGCTATGAACTTCTTGCCGAAACACAGCGTGACATCACCCCCGAACAAGCAGCAGACATGCTTCGTAAATCTTCACCTGTTCACTATACGCAGGACGCCAAATGAATAGTGCGCGTCTTATTGAAAAAGTTCAATCTGCTCATCAAACTCTCTACGGAAAACCAGCATCTCACACAAGTTTAGCGCCGGGACGTGTCAATTTACTCGGTGAGCACACCGATTATAACGATGGCTTTGTCCTCCCCGCTGCCATCGATTTCTTTACCTGTGTCAGTGGCACCGCAAATGACGGCGGCTCTGTATCTGTCACTGCCCTTGATTTTGATGGTGATGTTGATCATTTTGATCCTCAAATTGAAATTTTACCTTCGGATAGTGCCAAATGGAAAAACTACATTCGGGGCGCCTTTCACATACTTAAGAACAGCGGCTATCCCGTCTTAGGTTGTGACCTCACCATTAGCGGGAACATCCCTAAAGCCGCCGGTTTGAGCTCATCGGCTTCGCTGGAAGTCGCGCTTTTAAATACATTGAGTGAGTTATTTAAACTTGATTTGAGCAAAACAGAAATTTCAATTTTAGGGCAAAAAATTGAAATAGAATATGTCGGCCTTTCGTGTGGGATTATGGATCAACTCAGCTGCGCATGTGGTCAAAAGGGCCATGCCCTCATGATCGATTGTCAGGACCTAAATATCAATGCCGTGTCAATACCACCGTCTCTGAGTTTAATGATCGTCAACTCAAATGTGGAAAGGCAGCTCACAAATAGTGGTTACAATGATCGGCGAAGAGACTGCGAAATGGCCGCAGACCTGTTGGGGATAAACTCGCTTCGGGAAATTTCGCTACGACAATTTCGGGAGCGCGTGGACATTCTGCCGCCGCGTGTCGCTAAACGCGTGGAGCATGTCCTAACGGAGAATGACCGCGTCGTCGGCATGGTTTCGGCGCTTGATGAAGGGAACACTGCACGGATATCAAAGCTGATGGCTGAAAGTCACCACTCCATGAGCAATCACTACGAAATAACAACGCCAGAAATTGATTTCCTCGTCAAAATTATCGATATTGTTGTAGGCAAACAAGGCGGCGTGCGGATGACCGGCGGCGGATTTGGCGGCTGTGTGATCGCGCTTTTACCTGACAACCTGATCACCGATGTTCAGGACGCTATCGACAGACAATATGAAGCAAAAACAAGCTTAATATCAACGACTTACATATGCCGCTCCACGGATGGCGTTAAGCTTATTGTATGATGCTATAAATGTTCGTATTGAGTTGGATATTGTCGTTCAACACTATCATATTTAGTTAATTATTGTTTCGACAACATGACCATTATCATGTCCCAATTCTGCCGCCAATCCAAAGCAGCCTAACAAGCTAATTGAGAATTTATGTTTGGTATTTTTACTTAGGGTTTGGCGTTAGAAACGTCAAACGTACAAACTCTTTTTCTTGACCCAAAAGACAAAAAGCGCAATATCAGCTAATCATCCAGAGTAAAAATCAATAGGCTGCCTGTTCATGATAGACATCGAAAATGACATCCTCAATCCTTTCAAACGTACTTTCTATGTCGTTCAATTGGCCCTGTGGGTAAGCTATGGAATTATTTATCGACTAATTTGGCTGGGATACGATTACTATGTGCCACCGACCGCCGTTTGGTATTTGGTCTATATATGTGGTGGATTTATCAGTTCGTCGCTTTTAGCAATCATTTACTGGAAACTTCGAGACAATAATTTCTATGTCCAGTTTGCAGCTGCTATTATCGCTTCCGCGTCAATCGCCATCATCTGGCGGTTCTGCTTCAATTATATTGATTTTCATTATATTGATGCTGCACCGCCTGAGAATTTACATTTCTTTCGATATATCATCGGCGGAATGTCGTCGGTTATACAACTTCTCGCATGGAGCATTGGCTACTTGCTGATTGCTTATTACTTTAAATATAAAAATCAGCAAACTCGCGCTATAAACGCAGAACTGCAAGCCCGCGAAGCACAAATAAAGCAGTTGCATCAACAAATTAGCCCACACTTTCTCTTTAATGTTCTAAATAGTGTCGATACGTTGCTGATCAAAAAAGATACCGATAATGCGAGGGAAATGGTCGCTAGGCTCAGTGACTATTTAAGACAGTCGCTTAAGGATACGACGAGCTACAGCTGTTCTTTAGAAAGTGAAATTAAAAACGCCAGAAGCTATCTTGAGATCGAGAGAATAAGGTTTGGCGATAAGTTGGAAATAGTTTTTGACTGTACAAATGAAGCCGACAATATTCTTGTTCCTCGATTGATTTTGCAGCCGTTGATTGAGAACGCAATAAAACATTCCATAAGCAATAGCCTTCATGGGGGTGTCATCGAAATCAAAACCACAATTTTAGATGATTGCCTCACGATTTCGGTTATCAATCGTTGCAATGGGTCCTCAACTTTCGCGGATTCACATAGCGAAAGTCTGGGCATAGGACTTAAAAACACAGCCGCACGCCTTGATGTTTTTTATGATGGACGCGCCCACTTGGATATTCATAAACAAGAGCCGGATGAATATATGGTAACGATAAATATTGATATAAATGAGGTCAAATCATCATGATCCGGACGTTGGTAATCGACGACGAACTGCTAGCGCGGGAAAATATTATCCTAAGACTAGCAGATGAAGCCGATTTTGAAGTTTGTGGACAGGCAGATAACGGGCATGATGCCCTGCTTCTCGTCGACCGGATGAACCCTGATGTGATATTTCTTGATATTGATATGCCGGGCTTAAAAGGAATTGATGCCGCTCGTGAACTGTCATCGCGTTCAAATACACTGATTATCTTTGTAACGGCATATGAACAATATGCCATCGACGCCTTTCAGGTAAACGCGCTCGATTACTTGCAAAAACCGATAGGCGATTTACTTTTTTTAGAAACTTTAAAGCGAATAAGGCACCAGCTCGCGAGTAATGAGCAATCGGAATCGGCCCTAAGGCCAGAGCCGCAAAACAAGGGTTTTCTAAAACGTTTAGGGATAAAAGATACAAACAGCATAAGCATGATTGATGTGAATTCAATTGAAGTTATTGAAGTTGCTGGCGATTATTTATGTATTTCAGCATCTGGAAAAACTCATATCCATCGACAACCCCTGACCTCGCTGGTCCAATTACTTGATCCCACTTTATTTGTTCGTATTCACAGATCTCACGCCATAAATCTTGATTTTATGCAGGCGCTTAATGAAGGGCCTGACGGATACATGGTTTTGATGAAAAGTGGCCGAAGCTTGGCAGTCAGTCGTCGGTACCATAAACCATTACGAGACCGAATAAATAATTGAAGCGATAGCACCCATTGCGACCGCTTAACGCGCGATAAAAACCGCTTAACGCATTTCCGTCCTCAAAGACTGTACACCCCCTAAAATTAATACTACCAAAAATGTGAAACTGTATATAACACCCTTGAATGATGGAGTATTTTATCATGGTTAAACTGACAATAAATGGTAGTGCGCATCAATTTGACGGCGACGGTACCATGCCACTTCTTTGGTATCTACGCGAAGACGTGAACCTGACCGGGGCAAAATTTGGTTGTGGCATAGGCCAGTGTGGAGCCTGCACTGTCCATATAAATGGTCAGGCGATTCGATCATGCGTCGTTCAGATGAAAGACGTTGAAAATGCGCAGATTACAACTGTAGAAGCGCTGGAGCAAAATAATCAGCTACACGCTGTCCAACGTGCGTGGATAGAAGAAGACGTCGCCCAGTGCGGTTATTGCCAGTCCGGCCAGATTATGGCTACTGCTTCTTTTTTGAAGGATTTTTCCAATCCCACCGATGAAGACATCAACGACAATATTACCAACCTTTGCAGATGCGCTACATATTCACGGGTCAGAAAAGCGATTAAACGAGCCGCGCGATATATTGCGGAGGATAAATAAATGAATAGGTCATTCACAAATACAACACGCCGCAATTTTCTAAAAATGTCGACGGTAGCTGGCGCTTTAATTTTAAGCTGTCCGCTTAGAACATTCGCACAGATAACCGGCAATGTATATCCTGAAATGTTGGACGCAGACCTCGGGATTTTTATAAAAATATCAACCGACAATAAAATAACTATTGGGTCACCAATTCCGGATATGGGTCAAGGCGTTAGCACAGCCGTTCCCATATTACTTGCTGAAGAATTTGACGTGGATTGGAACGACGTAACTGTGGAAAAGTTAAAACCATATGTCACAATGCGCGACGGTAGGGTTGAAGAAAGCCACACCTTTCAAAATGCAGGTGGTAGTCAGAGTATCCGAGAAGTCTGGCTTGCCATGCGAGAAGCAGGTGCGATTGCGCGAAATCAAATATTAGCGGCGGCAGCACAGCAAATGGGCGTGACTATAAACCAACTCACAAGCAAGAACGGTTTCGTTTATCACTCGCAAACTGGCACTAAAATGTCTTATGGATCATTGGTTGAAGTGGCGTCCAAATTACCGATGTCACAAAATATACCACCGCTAAAATCACCCGATCAATTCACCATTATCGGCAAGGATATTAAGAACGAAGCGTCCCATAACATCGTTCGAGGTATTCCCACTTTCGGCTTGGATATGAAAGTAGCCGGAATGCGGCACGCGATGATCAAAA
>CAXBLS010000023.1:0-32954 GCA_963976585.1 uncultured Kordiimonadaceae bacterium | reverse complement strand
ACAGCAAACACACCCCATTGAAAAGTATCATTGGGTGGTACAAATGCTTCCTCGCCAATAGCTGAAAATTCACGGTCTCTTAATTGGATACCCATGGAGCCATGAACATTACCAACACGTTTTTGGATAAGCTCAAATCGACCTTCCCAACCCTTATTGGTAAAGCTTGTTCCTGCAGTGCCGCCTTCCAGTTCGATATGCTTGTAATCGGCATAACCAAAGCGAATGCGGCTTTCTTCAAAAATCAGGAACTCCTGTTCGAGGTTGCCTTTGAGATCGAAGCGTTTTTGATCGAGATTGATACGGACAGCTTCTTCTTCATGGCCCTCTTCTTCCTCGTGACCTTCGTCTTCTTCGCCGTGAGCACCGTGACCGGGGACGCCATAATCGCTGTCGTTCAAGCTGAATGATGCTCCGAACGTAGCATTGTCGCCTATCCAGCCAATGCCGAATGTACCACCTTTATTATCTACGTCAGAATTTTCCACTGTACCGAACTGTTCTTCATGTTCTTCTTCGAGTTCCTCGTGATCTTCTTCATCGTGTTCTGCTTCTTCAGCGGCTCTCAATACTTCGCTTTCGGCAAAACCGGGGATGCTGAAATTGCCCGTACGGCGGTAGTAACCATCAACATGTATAGCGAGATTGTCTGAAAGGCCAACATTGATACTGGCACCACCGGAACGGTCATTGCTAACGGAATCAAATGAAAGGCGCGCCTTACCGCTGGCGCCGCCATCGGGCACGACGTTGGGAATTCGGCTATCGATGATGTTGACGACGCCGCCCACGGCATTGCTACCGTATAGCAGAGTGCTGGCACCGCGCATAATTTCAATACGGTCAGCCGTTAACGGATCACCGGCCACAGCATGATCGGGGCTGGTGCTTGCAGCGTCAATGCTGCCGATACCATTTATAAGAACACGGATTCGGTCGCCGCCCAGTCCACGGATGATAGGACGACTAGCACCGGGACCAAAAAAGGTCGATGAGACCCCAGGTAAATCAGACAATGTTTCGCCGATTGAGGCTTCCAAACTTTTATTGAGGGCATCCCCCGTGAGCACATTGCTACCTTGCAGCACATCGAAGCTTCCTTTTCCGTGCGGTGAAGATGTCACAAAGATCACATCAATATCGTGACCATGATCGTGGATATCTTGTTCCTGAGCTTCTTGGGCGGATGTATTTGTCACCACAGCGATAAGCGTGGAGAGCGTCAGGAAGCTCGAGCAGAGCATAAGGTTTTTCATTTTTTTAGTCCATTTATGAATTTCAAGCTTAAAATATAATGTTACAATATAACATTCAAGGGTTTTATGTATTTTTTTTCAGAAAAACATATTCCGGTCTTAATAAGTGTCGTTGACAATAGTTGGAATGATACTTAACTATAGATTGCTAATATTGGGAAATATAAATGATCACGATGCGACTGCATTTTAAATTTTTATTACTTCTTATACCAATCGCCTTGGCTTGGACACAATATGTGACGGCCGAGCATGAGTGGGTTGATCATTCAGGCATTGAAGATTGCGTGATTTGCAAGATAGTTGAAAATGGTAGTGATAAAGCCAGTTTAGTCGATGTTTCCTATACTGAGCAATTCATTGCCGACAGTATTAATACCTATTTCTCTAAAGTTAGTTTTTACTCTAAATTATGGGATATACCATTATCCCGAGCCCCTCCTGTTTCCTAGAAAATAACCACTGCCGAATTTAATGATGCGTACTATCTCAAAAGGATAACTCGCGGTTAGATAGTCTATTTGGTCAACAAAATAAGTGCATCAAGGCCTGTTTTGTTGGATCGGATATCGAAGGAATGATTATGATAAACAGGATAACGACAGCCGGGGATCGGGCAGAAGATCCAATATATGTAAAGCAACTTGCTAACACACATGTACCGAAGTTAACGGGCAATCAAAGGATGGTTTATGAGGCGTTATTAAGTCTGGGCCGCTCTGCGGGCGCTTATGAAATATTGGAACTGCTGAAAAAAAAGGGCGTCAACGCGGCGGCGACAGTATATCGAGCACTCAATGATCTCCGCCATAAGGGCCTTGTTCAGAAAATTGTCAGCACAAGAACATTTATTGCCCATCAACAACCGAAAGATAAAAGCGAAGAATCGGTGCTTCTTATATGCCAGCATTGCGGAGAGGTTTCATCGATCAATGATGACAAGATCGCCGAAGTATTTGATAGGAATATCGCGCAGAGCGGTTATAAGGTTAGCACTTATCATCTGGAATTAATGGTATCGTGCGATTCGTGTGACGAAGCTCTGCGCTAATTTTTTCATTGTGTTAAGATGCTGCTTTTCGGTTTAGAATAAAATAATTTATCAGTGCTTGGGCATCGCCGGAATTCCATTCGGCGGGGCCAATTAATCGCCCAACTTCGTATCCTTCAGCGTCAATCAGGATACTCGTAGGAAGCACATTTGATTTCAAACTTCTGGCAATATTTCTATCGCCATCAATATAGGTGGTGAGATGTGTGATATTCTTGGTTTCTAGAAATTCCAGTGAACTTTCAATACCGTCTGAATTTTGCGATATCAGGACAATTTCAAATTCTTCGCCTCCTAACGATTTTTGCAACGCGTTTAAATCAGGCATTTCTTTAATGCACGGCGCGCACCAAGTGGCCCACAGATTAACCAGAATCACCTTGCCTTTGAAATCCGAGAAACTTACCTCTTTGCCGTCAGCGTCCTGAAACGCGGCGTTTGTTGCCGGCATCTTTTGATCGTGAAAAACAAATCTTTTCATTACCCCTGCGGTAAGGCCTTGCGGTATATCGTTATTTGGCGTATTCCCTAAATCATAAAAGGAAAAAACACCAATGCAGACAGCAATAAATGCGAGAATATAAATAGACTTATTTTTCATTTTTACCTCATACAAAGATATAAAGAACTGAACAATGACCAACGATACTCAAAAACCAAAAGCAAACACCCTTTGGGGCGGCCGTTTCGAAGGCGGCGTTTCTGATATAATGGAAAAGATTAACGCCTCAATCGATTTCGATAAGATCTTATACAGGCAAGATATTCAGGGATCAATTGAACATTGCAAAATGTTGGTTACGACGGGCATTATTTCTGCTGAAGATGGAAAAGCCATTCAGGACGGGCTTAAACAGGTGGAAAGTGAAATTGGAACTGGTGAATTTGAATTTTCTGCGGCACTTGAAGATATTCATATGAATGTTGAGGCGCGCCTTACCGAAATTATTGGCTCAGCCGCCGGACGGCTTCACACAGCAAGATCCAGAAATGACCAGGTTGCAACCGATTTTAAACTTTGGGTGCGCGACGCCTGCGATCAGGCGGATGAAGCCCTAAAAGCATTGCAAATTGCACTTGTCGAAAAGGCGGAAGAAAATGCTGATGTTATTATGCCTGGTTTTACCCATCTTCAAAGCGCCCAGCCGGTAACCTTTGGCCACCATTTGCTAGCTTATTTCGAAATGTTTAGTCGCGACCGGGCGCGTTTCCAAGATGCGCGTAAGCGTTTGAATGAATGCCCGCTTGGTGCCGCCGCACTTGCTGGAACATCGTTTCCCATTGATCGCCACCAAACTGCTGAGGCGCTTGGTTTTGACCGCCCCACAGCAAATTCGATGGATACGGTTTCGGACCGTGACTTTGCCCTTGAATTTATCTCTGCTGCAGCCATTAGCGCGGTTCATGTTTCCAGACTGGCTGAAGAAATGGTCACATGGTCCTGCGCTCAGTTCAAGTTTATCGAAATGTCCGACAGCTTCACCACCGGATCATCGATCATGCCTCAAAAGAGAAATCCAGATGCAGCGGAGCTTTGCCGCGGCAAATCCGGTCGGATAATTGGTTCACTCAATAGCCTGCTCATCACTATGAAAGGGTTGGCGCTGACATTTTCAAAAGATATGCAGGAAGATAAAGAAGCGACCTTTGATGCGGTGGAGACTTATTCACTAATCATCGCAGCTATGACTGGTATGGTGGAAGATATGACCGTAAATGCGAAACAAATGAAACGTGCAACTGAGGTTGGCTTTATCACTGCCACTGATCTTGCTGACTGGGTCGTTCGTGTTCTTGGACTTCCGTTTAGAAATGCTCATCACATCACTGGTTCACTCGTTGCCTTAGCCGAGAAAAAAGGCTGCGATCTTGATGGTCTCACGCTAACGGAGATGCAATCGATTGAACCGAAAATCACTGATGATGTATTTAGCGTATTAAGTGTTGAAAATTCGGTTTCAAGCAGAGTAAGCTACGGCGGGACAGCGCCTGCACAGGTGCTAGAACAAGTGACACTAGCCAAGAAAAGAATTGGGTAATTATGAAACAAACCGCGAAAATAATATTGATCATCACATTGAGCATTGTGACTATTTCCTGTGGCAAGCGAGGTGACTTGTTACCGCCGCCAGGTTATGAAACGCCAAATGAAAACAATTAAGCAGAGAATGCCATGAATTTTTTTGAGTATCGCGACGGCGAAATGCACGCCGAGAATATCAAGGTTTCAGAAATTGCTGAACATGTTGGTACCCCATTTTATCTTTATTCAAGTGCGTCACTTGCTTACCAGTTTAATCAGTTTAAGGAAGCATTTGGCGACATTGACCTACTGATTTGTTATGCGGTGAAAGCTAATACAAATCAGGCGGTCATAAAGACCCTTGGCGATCTTGGTGCCGGTGCGGATGTTGTTTCTGAAGGTGAAATGAGACGCGCTTTGAAGGCTGGTATTCCCGCATCGAAAATAGTTTATTCAGGGGTCGCCAAAACCGTCCGGGAGATGACTTTCGCCCTTGATCAAGGCATTTATCAGTTTAATGTGGAGAGCGAACCGGAACTCTATCAGTTAAATGATCTGGCCGCTTCCATGGATAAAATTGCCGATATTACATTTCGAGTAAATCCCGATGTGGACGCGAAAACGCATGCAAAAATCTCGACGGGCAAATCAGAAAATAAGTTTGGCGTACCTTGGACCAGTGTCCGTGAAATTTGTAAAAAAGCGTCTGAACTTCCCGGGATCAATCTTGTCGGTCTTGATCTTCATATTGGTTCACAAATTACGGAACTCGATCCCTTCGAAGAAGCCTTTACGCGTATCACGGGTCTTGTGGAAACCTTGCGTGACGATGGCCATGATATCACGCGTCTCGATCTTGGCGGGGGACTCGGCATCCCATACGAGGGCGACGACTTTCCACCGTTACCACGCGAATATGCGCAGATGGTCAAGCGGGTGACAGACCATCTTGGTTGCAGGATAATTATTGAACCGGGACGGTTTTTAGTTGGAAACGCGGGCATACTAGTTTCAAAAGTGGTCTATGTTAAAGAAGGCGAAGAGAGAAAATTCCTTATTGTTGATGCTGCTATGAACGACTTGGTTCGCCCAAGCATGTATGATGCTTATCACGGGATTGTACCGATTGTGGAAAGTGATGAGGAAAGAGCCCTTTATGATATTGTTGGTCCGGTTTGTGAAACCGGAGACAGTTTTGCCACTAACCGTCTCATCACGCCAATGAAAAGCGGCGATCTCCTGGCGATTCGTTCGGTCGGCGCTTACGGCGCCGTTATGTCATCAACATATAATACAAGAAAGCTTATCCCGGAAGTGCTTGTAAATGATACGGAATTTGCTGTGGTGAGACATCGTCCCTCCTACGAGGAAATAATTGGACTTGATCAACTTGCCCCTTGGCTGTCAGAATAGATTAATCATAACAATCAAAAGGGTATATTCTGTCACAAGATACGCGTAATATTTCTGAAACCACTCAGCGGGGGTTCTCGACAAAATCTTCTTTTGTTGCAGGTGTCGCGCCAGCGCTGATAATCTTTCTCGCCTATTATATTATATCGCTTCTTGATCTCTGGTCCTTTGCTCCGCCAGTTGCGCAAACGAGCTTTTATTCACTAACAATTATGGCCAGTGTAGTATTTCTGGTCTTGGGATTTTTTGGAAAAGTTAAATTTTCCAAAAAGAAGGCGATGACAAGGCTTGTTGTTTGCGCAAGTGTCACCGCTATTCTCGCGCTTACGAGTTGGGGCGATCTTTCGCGTCTGACCACTCTAGCTTTTAAACCTCGCTCTCTTTTCGACTACCCAATCCCGCAAATTACAGCAACGATAACCGCTCCGCTATATCTGAAAAAAGAAACGTTTCAAAAAAATATGGGCGATATTACCTCGGATAGTGCGGGATTAAATCCAATCCATGAGGGCAGCATTCTTGATGTACATGTGGTGGGTACAGATTGGGCTCCTGTGATCAAACTGTCTGATGGAAAGCAGGTTGCGTTTGAAAAGCAGGATGATGGCAGTTTTAAAGCCAGTACAAAAATCGACAAGCAAATATCCTGGTCGTTAAATCAGGGCTCACATACACTTGGTGCATGGCCAATTATTCTCTTAGATGATGAAGAACCACAAATCGCACGGTTCAACCTTGAAGACCTTAAGAACGAAAAAGGCTATCTTGCCTTTAGCGTGGATGTGAGTGATGACCGCAAAATAATGGCTGCGGCTATAGAGCTTCGTAATTCAGATGGGATGACCCGTGACAGAAAAAATCTGGCCGTACGCGGCGTAAAATCCTATGACAGCGTATTTTACATTGATTTTACCGGATCTGATTATGCGGGCGCGGTTGCCGACGTGAAATTATCACTTGAGGATGAGGCGGGTCAGGTGTCGAGTATAGTTCTCGATAACATCAGAATTCCTATAAAGACTTACCGTCATGAAGTGGCGGGAAAATTAATCTCGCTATATAATGGACTTGGGGAGCGAAATCCAGAATTGAGGTCGATTACACGGCAGATTAAAGCACTTGGCCTGTTGCCAGATAGTGAAGGTCTTCCGCCCGTATATTATATGGCTATGCGCTCAGCATACTGGCGTCTGGTCAATCCAAACGACGAGGCGGACCGACAAATCGCTCGTGACCTTCTTTGGGACACGGCACAGAAGATTGAAAACAGTGATATGGGAACCATTGAAAACAATATCATTGCCGCCTTGGATGAACTCGCTCTTTTGATCCATAAGAAGAAATCAGTTCATGATGTCCGTGAAGGGATCAGAGATGTCGACAGTCTGTTTCGCGATTATATTGGGGCGGGGAAAACGACAAGCTCAAGGGACTATACGCTTGATGTTGATATCCTGGCATTAAGAAAATTATACAGCTATATTCTAGCCTTTAGTGATCAGGAAAAATATCATAATGCGGCGCTGATGGTTGATGTCATGCGCAAAGGGCTGGTGCAAAATGATGGTCTCATTCTGAGTAAGGACGGTCTAGGAAATTATTTCGCTCTTTCAGAAGGCAGACAGATTATTGACAATCTGATTTCGATCCAGAAAACGTTGTTGGCCAGTTCTTATAATGAGCAAATGCAGGGTAAGCTTTTGAAAAATATGAAGCCATCTGATAAAAGGCCGGATACGGTGAGTAATAAACATAGCCAGTTCATCCTGCAATCAAAAGTGGGCGATGCGGTGAAGCTGTTGGGCCAAAAAGTATCTTTTGCAAGTGATAATTCGGGTTTTCTACTTAAAAATGCGACCGTGCTTGTGGATGAAATTCTTGTGAAGATGAAAAACAGTGAGGCCAATCAAGTCGCCCAGTCCCAATCAGAGCTTATCGCTATCATGAGCAACCTTAAGCGAGAACTCAACAAACCTATCTCAAAAGCGCCAGAACTTCAAAATATCATGAAAGAGATTAATTCCAAACCAGTTCTCTGACTAGTGAATTTGATGATTTTCTGTTAGCACTTTGTCAACAGCGTGACAAATCTCATCGAGCGAGAAGGGTTTGCTGATTACGTTATGGATCAAGCTCCCCATATTATGAGCCCGCTGTCTTTCATGGACGAAGCCGGTCATCATTAAAATAGGCAAGGTTGGATATTCAGCCGTTACCTTAAGCGCAAGGGCAATGCCGTCCATAACGGGCATGATGATGTCTGTAAGCAGTAGGTCATAGTCGCTGTTTTCAAGCTCGACAATAGCTGCACCACCATCAGCTACACCGATGGTGTCGTGCCCTCGAAGTTTGAGGGCCCGACAAATAAAAGTCCGGACGGCAACTTCGTCTTCTGCTATTAAAATGCGCGCCATTTTGTATCCAATAATTCCTTAACAGGTTATCAATACACGCAAATTCTTTACAATTTGTTATTATTTTGAATTAGTTTGTCGCAAATGTGACGCTGATGTCTCTTGCTCCTGGAGGAGGCGATGGCAGAGAGGTAACAAAACTGACGCTACCGGACGGACCAATAACGGTTGTTTCTGGCGTAAAACTCCAGTCGCGAATATTGCGTCTGTTCTCATCGAGTAGCGTAACTTTAATGGCTGGAATCGTTTGTTGTGCGTCGGTGATGTTACTGACAGCCCCTTCGATGACCAGATGTGAAATATTGTTGATATTTTCACGCCTTGGAGTAATGCCAGCAATAACGAGGCGATCTTCAATTGGCACCACCTTGTTGGCGGCGGGTGTTTGAGCAGCACTATTTTCGACCAGACCGATCGCGATATAAAGCTTTTGCGAAGCGGGCCAGGTTGCAACTATAGTCCCCTGAAAGATCATGAACGAGCTGATAAGGGCGGTTACAAAAATAGCAAGTGAAACCCATCCCATCTTGCTTGATCCATACTTTTGATTTTGAAGGGCTGGCAGGTTAGATCCTTTTGGAACAGGTCGGCGCCGTTTTCGTGGTTTGTTTATAGGGAAATCAAAATCATTGTCGGCTTCTGCGTCAGAATTCTCAGTTGCGCCACCCTCTGTATCAGCTGTTTCCTCATCAGCAGATTCATTTTTATCCGCGACATCTTCATCGTTGATATTCTGTTCTTCTGCCGCGGACGCGTCGGCCTTTGCGGTCTGTTCTGGTGATACGATTTCAACATCGTCCTCTGGTTTCTTTTCAAACCAGCTATGACTGCATTTTGCACAGCGCACAGTTCTTCCATGCGGCATTAGCGCGCTTGGATTAACGACATATCGTGCTTTACATTCCGGACATGTAAGAATCATTTATTAAGTCCGCTTCCTGCCTTCGTGGTTTAAAGTGAATTCACGTTATAATATGCACCTTTATGTTTATCAATAGGATAACATTTAGGAAAAGTAATAACTTTTGTTTTATACCGCAAAAACTGACAAGGAATTGTTAACGAGGGCGACTAAAATATCATCGGATAGCGATGCTACTCTGATGAAACAATCATGCGGTCATAATATCAACCAATTCGGTTTGCATTATGATAATTACTATGATCTAACAAGTAAAAATCTCACTGTTCAAAAATATAGGGGCCTTAATTGGTTGAGTTTAGAAATGTAAGCATGAGCTATGACAAAGGGCATGATGTATTAAAGGATATTTCTTTTAAACTAGAGCCCGGCTCAATGCATTTTCTCACAGGGCCCAGCGGCGCAGGTAAAACATCGCTGCTCAAGATGATTTATCTGGCGCAGCGACCAAGCCGTGGGGAAATAATGATGTTCGGCCGTGATGTGGCAAAGGCTGAGCGGGAAGATCTGCCGAAACTAAGGCGGCGTATCGGCGTGGTGTTTCAGGATTTCAGACTACTTGATCATATGTCTGCGGTGGATAATGTGGCTCTGCCCTTACGAATTGCCGGCGGTAGCGGAGCTCAGATTAATGAACATGTTGAGGAGCTTCTACGCTGGGTCGGTCTTGAAGATAAGATGAATTCAATCCCGTCAACTTTGTCCGGCGGTGAAAAACAGAGAGTGGCCATTGCCCGGGCAGTGATCAGACGACCAGATGTTCTGCTTGCCGATGAGCCAACGGGAAACGTGGATCCTGAAATGGCCGAGAGGCTCATGTATCTTTTTGTTGAGCTTAATAAATTAGGCACGACAATCGTTATTGCCACACACGATAATGGTCTGGTCAGCAAAATCGGTGCACCAAGGCTTCATCTGGCTGGTGGAAAACTCCTGCATTTGGAAGGTACGAAGAAAGATATTGGTGAGTTTATAGAGAATAAAGGGAAACAGCGATGAACCGATCCTTTGATTTTCTGCCCACCGTAAAAAACCGTGAAGCAACCAAGCTTCTGCCATGGGTGATGGCGATTATGGTTTATCTCAGTGCTCTTGCTGCGACGGGAAGTTTGTTGTTACATTCAGGCTTCGAGGATTGGGCAAGCTCGCTCCAGGGGCGTATTACCGTGCAGCTCACCGGCGAAGACCGTGATCTTATCGTGGCGCAGTCACTTGAAGTTCAAGAAACGCTTCGCCGCACTCCAGGAATTAAGTCGGTTCGCATCCTCAACGATGAAGAAATATCATTGCTGCTGGAGCCTTGGTTAGGGGCGGGCAACATCACCGAAGATCTTCCTGTTCCAGTGATGATGGACGTCATGACCGACGAAGACACTTATGTTAATCTTGAGGCACTGGAAAGCAAGATCAGGCAGATCAGTGAAAGTGTTTACCTTGATGATCACGCCCAGTGGCTTTCCCATTTTTATGATCTTGCTTATACGGTCGAGTATACGTCGATAGGTATACTGGTTATGATCTTGCTGGCTTCTGTCTGCATTGTTATATTTGGCACCAAGTCGAGCATGTCGGAACACAAGACAACTCTCGAAATAATGCATTTAATGGGGGCACATGATCAAATGATCGCCCGAGCGTACCAAAAAAGATTTATGTATTACGGTCTCAAAGGCGGATTGATAGGCCTCTTTCTTGCATTTTTGACCGTTTATGGGCTTTTAAATCTCGTGCAGGACTTGTCAGATGGGCTTGTTGAAATACCCACATTACCGTACTTAAAAATGTCCACTTTACTGATGGTGCCGGTTTTGTTTGCTCTACTCACGATGCTTACTGCTAGAATTACTGTTATGCGTGAACTTGGAAGGATGGTATGATCCCGGCATGCGCGCTATTCTCTCAATTATCATTTCACTTCTTCTCGTCTGGCTTGGCGGCTATCTATGGTACATAAATAAGCTTGCGGCCGGCCAGCTCAATGAGAATGAGAAAACTGACGCTATTGTCGTTCTTACCGGCGGTCAGAACCGCTTGAATGTCGCTGTAAAGTTGCTCGAAGACGGTTTGGCGGCAAAGCTTTATATCTCTGGTGTGGACGAAAAAGTGACTCGTGTCGAATTACTTGATTTGCTAGGCAGCAGTAAAGAGCTAGAGGAGTGTTGTATCGAAAGTGGTAATCAGGCAGCTGACACCGTTGGCAACGCCATCGAAACGCTGGAGTGGATCCGACAGAATAAAATTGAAAGCTTGCGGGTCGTGACATCGCTTGAACATATGCCCCGGGCGATGGTTGAATTTAAACGGTTTATGCCGGAAGTGAAATTAATTGAACATCCTGTAGGGCGGTGGCGGCCCGAAAACATTAATTATTTCAGCTTGTCACAGGAATATAGCAAATATATTATAAGCCTGCTTCGGGCTCGGGCCTCGGATCAATTATATGACGAAATTTCCTCAATCTAATGAATAAGGGAGAAAAGTAGGTGCGCGCAGTGCGTTCTAGTTTGTTTAAGGCAGTGTTTTATGTGTGGACAGCACTTTTTTGTGTTCTTTACCTGCCACTATTTTGGATGCCTCGAAACGGACTCATAGCGTTTCAAGGTATCTGGTCGCGCGGTGTGCGGGTCATATTACGCCTAATAATGAATATTCGTCTTGAAGTCAGAGGCGCTGAATTTATCCCATCAGGTGGCGCCCTTATCGCCATGAAGCATCAATCGTCATTCGATACGTTTGTAATGCACACGGTGGTCAGCCATCCGGCATTCGTGATGAAAAAGGAACTGCTTAAAATACCTCTCTACGGTCAGTTTTGTCTTAATACCGGGATGATCCCCGTTGACCGTGACGGCGGACTTAAGGCGCTAAAAAAATTGATGCAGGATTCAGCAAAATCAATTGATGAAGATCGCCAACTTATTATTTTTCCGGAAGGGTCGCGTACGATTCCGGGGCAACATGTTGAATATCAATCGGGCATTTTTGGTATTTATAAATATACGAAGAAACCAGTGATACCGGTTGCCCTCAATTCAGGGGTTTACTGGCCCAAAAAAGGACATTTGGTGGCGGGAGGAACAATTGTTTTTGATTTTCTTGAGCCGATTGAAGCGGGCCTTAAAAAAGAAGAGTTTATGAGCACGCTTGAAAATAAGATCGAAGCGGCAAGTAACGCTTTGATAAAAAGTTAACAATATAGGAACCTTTTATTAACAGATGTGTGGATATTCTCTTGCCAGTCCTTAACATTGAGGCAATTTAAAATAAGAGGTAACGTCATGCAAAAATTTACTATGGTGATAATCTTTATCTTTGGATTATTCACTGCGTCCAATGCGGCTCCCGGGGATACAGCGCTGGGGCTTAAGGTGGGAACACTAGGTGCGGGTGTTGAGTTTACGATGGAAGCTGCGGAAAATGTAAATTTACGTTTTGGCGCCAATTACTTTAAACTGAGCAGAGAAATCAATGTCGAGGATAACCCTTATGACATGGACCTAAAGTTAAACAGCTTCACGGCGCTTGCCGACTGGTATGTTAGCGACAGCCCTTTTCGGGTTACCGCAGGTGCTTTTATAAATAAAAATGGCTTAACGGGAACATCACTTGCCAGCAATACCTATGAAATCGGCGACACAATATACACAAATACAGAAGTCGGTACGTTAACGGCCGACGTCGGGTTTAAATCCGTCGCGCCCTATTTGGGCATCGGTTGGGGCAACCCGCTTACAGATGACAGCGACTGGTCATTTATGGCGGATCTGGGTATCGTATTCGCCGGAAAACCATCGCTTGATATTATGACGACAGGGGGAACGCTTTCAAACAATCCTCTTCTCCTTGCGGATATTGAGCAGGCAGAGCAGGATTTTAGAGACACCGATGAAATTAGTTATCTTAAATATTATCCTGTTATATCTGTTGGGCTAAATTATCGTTTCTGATCGGCGAAATAATAGGTTATTAAGGGAGTCTGATTAATTCAGGCTCTTTTTTTTTAGGAACGGGAATATTTAATGCGCATCAGATTGATCATTGCTTCGGTTTTACTTCTTATTGCGGGCTATAGTTTTTTCTGGTTTCAAATGGCGGGACAAGTTAAAGAAACCACGCTCGACTGGATTGCGAACAGTGAAAGCCGACTGGATGGAGCTAAGATTTATGTCGGCGATGTGACCGTTTCAGGTTTCCCATACAAAATCATAGTTGAGGCATCATCGTTTAATGCCGTGGTACCAGGTGGACGGTTTAGCGCTGACCCGCTTTCAATTACAATGCCCGCTGTGGCCGTGGTGTTTCAGCCGTGGAAGCCAAATCATGCTATTATTGTCTCCGACTATTTTGACGCGGTTTTGGGACCTCTAAACGCGCCGAACGTCAATGTGAGCTTTGAAATGGTTAAATCCTCAATCATTCTTGATCCCGCAACCAATCAGCTGAATAACTTGTCTGCGGTGGCGCAAAGGATCAGCTGGTATCATGGCGCAGAGATGGAGGTTGACGAAAGTTCGGCGATGGAAGGTGCCGAGCTTCATTTGCGAAGGGCTATTGATGCGGCACCAGCGCAAAATAGTTATGACCTTCCCGTAAACAGAGCTGTGTTTTTTAAGGCGAATAACGTGAGCATTGGTGAGTTTGCGTCTACAATCCTTGGGGAAAAAGCCGATGAATTTAGAATTGATGCGTTACTTCATGCAAATGAACAACCGGACTATACCGTAAGCGGTCTGTCGAAATGGCGCGATGATGGCGGAACCCTCAGTATTCGTAAATTTGATTATACCACCACAACCTCGGGATTGAGTTTAACGGGTGACTTGACGCTGGATGAAAACTTAAGGCCGCTTGGCGCATTTGATGCTACCGTAACCGACATGGGTAATTTTCTTTATAATTTGTCGAAAGATGAAACCATATCGCAGACAACCAGACTTATGCTTGAAGGTCAGGCGCAGAACAGCAGCATGCCCGATGAAGTGCCGCTATCGATTAGCATGCAAAATGGTCAGCTCTATCTTGGGCCAATTATGTTGATGGAACTTCCGCCACTTATTGAGTAGTTTCAGTCGTCTTGAGGGCGGCCAAAGTTTGCCACGTCCTCTTCCTGTCCTGCATCAATAATTTGCTTGCGGATGCGGCGGGTTTTTACAAACATATCATAAAGCGCATCACCATCTTCCCAGCGAATTGCTCTTTGTAGTGCAGTGAGATCTTCACTGAAGCGGCCGAGCATTTCAAGCACGGCTTCCTTGTTGTTTAAAAACACATCACGCCACATGGTCGGGTTAGAAGCGGCAATCCGGGTAAAGTCACGAAAACCACCTGCGGAAAATTTTATCACTTCGGACTTGGTTACTTCTTCAAGGTCACGAGCCGTCCCAACTATATTATAGGCAATCAAATGAGGCACGTGGCTGGTGATGGCGAGGACTTTATCATGGTGACCCGCGTCCATCAGTTCAACGTTGCTGCCGAGCATTTGCCAGAAGCTTGTCAGTTTCTCTACCGCTTTCGGGTCCGCATCCTTGGCTGGCGTGATAATGGCCCACCGATCATGAAACAAGCTTGAAAAACCAGCAGCAGGTCCGGATTCTTCAGTACCGGCTACGGGATGAGCAGGAATAAAATGAACCTTATCGGATAGGGATGGTTTAAGCATGCCAAACACGGCCGCCTTGATACTGCCAACATCACTGAGGGTTGCACCTTCTTTCAAATGTGGCCCAATAACTTTTCCGATGTCCTCATAAGCCCCAACGGGTGTTGCGAGGATGACAAGATCGGCATCTTCAACAGAAGATTTAAGATCTGTCGCTAGTTCATCAACCAAGCTGAGGTCTTTTATGATATCCACATAGTCTGGGTTCGCTTCGTAGGCGGTGAGATGGGCTGCTATATTTTTTTCTTTAATGCCACGGGCCATGGAAGAGCCGATAAGACCCAGACCGATGATGGTTATTTTCTCATATAAGGCCATCTAGTCTTCCAAAAATTCTTTAAGCAGTTTTATCACCGCTTTATTTTCATCTGCTGTTCCGATGGTCAACCTTAAGAAATCACCGAGGCCCTGGCCGCTATAATGACGCAGGATGTACCCGTGTTGAATTAGAAAGGTGTTGGCATCAACGGCAGTTTTGTTTTTATCTTCAAACTTGAATAGAACAAAATTGGTCACACTCGGTATGACCGTAAGGCCTAGAGAGGAAAGCTCTTTTGCCAGCCAAATTCGCCATTCTTTGGTGAAGCGGATAACTCTATTTTCGAAGTCTTGATCTTTGAGAGCCGCGACACCGGCGGCCTGTGCGCTGCTTGGAACATTAAATGGATCACGGACTTTATCCAGTGTCTGGGCAATTTCTGGACAGGCATACCCCCAACCAAGCCGAAGTGCTGCCAGGCCGTACAGCTTGGAAAATGTTCTCGTCATCAGGACATTTTTTGACCTTTGGACCAAATCGATACCGGAGTCGTAATTTTCATCGTCTACAAATTCGGCGTAAGCGCTATCAAGAACCAGAAGAACATGATCTGGAATATTTTGCCAAAGCCGTTCGATTTCATCCTTCATGACAACAGTGCCAGTGGGGTTGTTAGGATTGGCAATAAAAATTATGCGGGTTTTATCTGTAACCGCCGCGATGATGTTATCGATGTTGGCTGTATAGTCAGTATCTTCGACCTCAATGCCGATACCGCCCACCGATTTGATGGCGATCGGGTACATGAGAAAACTGTGGGCAACAAAAATAGCCTCGTCGCCCGGACGCAGATAGGCGCGGCAGACTTGCTTGAGAAGATCGTCAGAGCCTGCGCCACACATAATCTGATTCGCCTCAATATCATATTTTTCAGCAAGAGCTGCCCGAAGATCATGATAAACCGGGTCCGGATAGCGGTGAAGCGAGCTTGCGGCGTGGGTATAGGCTTTGACCGCAAGTGGGCTTGGGCCGAGCGCGCTTTCATTAGCAGAGAGTTTATGGATTTCTGTAACGCCAGTGGCTTTCGATTTTCCCGCAGAATACACGTTTAAGTCTTCAATCCAGCTGTGTGTTTTAGGGCCGCTCATCTGTAACCTTTATCATTTTTCAATTGTCTATGTTTTTTGATCTACATGGATATAAGCCATTAAACCACTAAAAAATACAAGTTTTTCTACAATTTGGGAGGTTTTTATCGTTATAAATCAATCAACAGTTGACTTCCCATTGTGCAAGGGTAGAAAACTAACAGAATAATATTGATATACGCATGGCTTTCAAATGACAGTTGAGAAAGATAAAATTGATACGGATGATGGCTTTGCCGAGGTGATAACCCTCGGTGAAAATGATCCCCTACAGCTTTCTTCTGGTGAAACATTATCGCCGTTTAATGTTGCCTATAAATCTTGGGGTAGGCTAAACAGTGAGAAATCCAATGCCATTTTAGTGTGTCACGCCTTGACCGGCGATCAATATGCCCGCGGAGAGAATCCGCTTACTGGAAAAGAAGGCTGGTGGCCAAAGTTGATCGGGCCGGGGCTACCGATTGACACCGATAAGTTTTTTGTCATCTGCCCCAATGTGCTTGGTTCCTGTTCCGGAAGTAGCGGACCCAAGGAAATTAATCCGCAGACTGGCGAGCCATACGGATTGGATTTTCCGGTTATCACCATTGCCGATATGGTCTCTGCGCAAGTCAGGCTGATTGATTATTTAAAAATAGATCAGCTATTTTCGGTGATCGGTGGATCAATGGGAGGAATGCAGGTTCTCCATTGGGCGGTTAATCACAGCGCTCGTGTCAGAACAGCTATTCCCATCGCCTCAACTTGGCGCCACTCAGCGCAGAATATTGCCTTTCATGAGGTGGGCAGGCAGGCAATTATGGCTGACCCTGATTGGCGCGAAGGTCGTTATTTTGAAACTGATAGTCGTCCTCATGCTGGTCTTTCAGTGGCGCGGATGGCGGCGCATATAACCTATATGTCTGAGAGAAGTCTGACATCGAAGTTTGGACGAAACCTGCAGGACCGTGAAAAACTCACCTTTGGCTTTGATGCTGATTTCCAGGTGGAAAGCTATCTCAGATATCAGGGTATTTCGTTCGTTGATCGCTTTGATGCCAATAGTTATCTTTATATTACTAGAGCCATGGATTATTATGATATCTCAGCAGAATATGACGGGAGCCTGACAAAAGCATTTGAAGGTACGCCGGTTAAGTTTTGTATTATGTCATTTACGTCGGACTGGCTCTATACGACTCAGGAAAGCCGGGAAATGGTTCGGGCTTTAAACGCGGTGGGTGCACAGGTCAGTTTTGTAGAGATCGATATGGACAAAGGCCATGACAGCTTCTTGCTTGATTGCCCGGAAATGTTCAATATTATCGCAGGTTTTCTAGCTGCAGAAGCAGGGGAATGATTGATGGTTGAAGATCAAAATAATCACCGCGCTTCCGATATCCGCATTGATTTGTTGCTTATTGCCAATATGATCCCCGATGGTGCCCGTGTGCTTGATGTTGGTTGTGGAGATGGAGAGCTTCTGGACTATCTGCGCCGGGAAAAAAATGTTGATGCCCGTGGTATTGAGCTGAGCCCCGAAGGTGTGAACGAAAGTGTGGCCAAAGGACTTTCGGTTATTCAGGGAAACGCTGAAGAAGAGATTGGCCATTTTCCTGATAACAGTTTTGACTATGTGATTTTGAGCCAAACGCTTCAGGCAATGAACAGGCCTGACCGCATCCTTAGAGAACTTCTCCGGGTTGGTAAGAGGGCGATTGTCTCATTTCCCAATTTTGGTTATTGGCGGGTGCGGCTTCATCTTGCGCTTAAGGGTAGGATGCCAGTAACCAAGTCACTTGATCTTCCGTGGTATAGTACACCCAACATTCATTTTTGCACGATCCGTGATTTTGTTGATCTCTGTAAAAAGCTTGATATCAGAATTGAGAAAGGCATGGCTGTGGACAGCACAGGAAGCAAAATGTCTTTAAATTCGATGGTTCTTTCCAATCTCCTGGGAACCCAGGGACTATATGTCATCACTCGTGATTGATGTACGGTCGACGCCGGACATTTGTGAACCGATAATAATAGGCTTTGTCACCAGTTTCTTTTTGGCGGGCTTTTTATTGGCTGCATATATTTGTTTTTCAGCTTCAATGATCTGAACTCCGGCGAATTTGCCCCACCACCTTTGACCTGTTGTTTCCAGCGATGCCAGCATGGTTAACATAGTTCTGCTTTTAAAGGGCGGCAGAAAAAGCGCTGATGTCCATCTGGTTGGACTGAGCATATTTTCCGCTAATAGTTGCTTGATTTGATTGGTTGAGAACGGTTTGCCGTGCCCGAAAGGTGTGCTCTCAGAACGGCACCATGGGCCAAGGCGGCTCGGGACTATAATAAGGACGCGACCACCCGGGGCAAGCGCGCGCCATACTTCGCGCAGCATGTGTTTACTGTGATCTGTATGCTCCAGCATGTGAACGAGAATCACCCGGTCCATGCTCGCTTCTTTAACGGGCAGGTCAGTTTCACGTGCAAGTGCTGACAAATTACCTTTGTATCTGCCGTATTTGTCCTTGTCATGATGTTTATAGCGCGGCCAGCGCATCACCCCCTGTAGAGTAGGCATGATGGCGATTGTATGATTTGCTTCTTCACGAAAGATTTCAAGGTAAGGTGGTGCATATCCGAGCCCCATAACGTCCATACCTTTTAGAGATGGCCATAGGGTTCTGATCTGATTGCGGATCAGGCGCGCGCTGATTTTACCCAGCGGCGAGCTATAATAGCTTTTAAGTTCTGTTACATCCTGAAACATCTTCGTCTTCTTATGGTTCTATTTCAGGAAATTATATCTCATTACTGGCCAAAACCAATGCTTTAATTGGGCAAAAAAAATTCGGCCCTCTTATTGAATAAGGGGGCCGAAAAGAGAGGGGGAAGTTATTAAGGTCTCTATCAACACAATCTTATTAAGAGACGATATAACATAACATTATATTGTAAATAGTCAAACTTTTTCTTCAAACTGTCGGTTTCAAGTATCCTGAAGCATAAAAATTCTTGTTTAATGGCGAAAAATAATACAAAATTGCGCGCTTAAATAGAGTGTTGGGAAATTCTAATAAGGTGCAATAATGAGACTTAAAAAATATATAGGCATGGTGGCATTTGTCGCCTTAATTGCAGGTTGTGACAGTAGCTCTACGCCTGATCAGGAACTGCAAATGATTGGTTCCGACAAGATTTCAGGTGTTAATTTTGATGATATGGATCAAACCGTTCATCCGGGTGATGATTTTAATCAATATGTTAGCGGTGGCTGGTTCGCGCGCACTGAAATTCCGGCCGATAAAAGCAGATACGGCGCCTTCAACAAATTACGCGACGGAGCGGATGCTGATGTTCGTGCGATCATCGATGAAGCCGCGGCTTCCGGTGCGCAAAAAGGCAGTAACGAGCAAAAAGTTGGCGATCTTTATAAATCTTATATGGATATGGAAACCCGTAATGTGTTGGGCTTGACACCTATGAATGAGCGTATGGCGCAAATTGACGCCATTTCAGATTTGGGCGGAATGTCTGAATATATCGCGCAAGCTGGCAAATATTCCTATAGCACCCCGCTCGCGCTCTATATTAGTGTAGATGCAAAAATTCCAACGGAATATGCGCTTCATGTTTATCAGGCAGGGCTCGGACTTCCGGACCGTGAATACTATTTTAACGAAGATGAAAAGTCGACCGAGATACGAGCACAATATGTAGAACATATTGAAAAGATGCTGACGCTGGCGGAGATCGAAGACGGGCTAAACAAAGCTACGCAAATTATGGCTCTGGAAACCAAGTTAGCTGGGTATCATTGGTTAAAAGAAGATAATCGCGATGCAAACAAGCGCTACAACAAATATGAAATAACCGATTTTAGGACGCTACTTTCAAATCTGGATGTTGATGCCGCTCTCAGGATCACTGGTGCACCGGACATTGCAGACATTATTGTCAATCAGCCCAGCTTTTTGGAAGGATTTAATGCTCTGCTTGCCAACGAAAGTCTGGAGGTGTGGAAATCCTATTTAAAATGGTCGCTCGTCAATGATATGGCCAGTCGTCTTAATGAGGATCTCGACAATCAAAACTTTGAATTTTACGGCAAAATCCTAAGCGGTCTCGAGGAGCAACGTCAGATGTGGCAGAGGGCTACGGCGACAGTCAGTGGCAATCTTGGGGAAGTGGTTGGCGAGGTTTATGTCTCCAAGCACTTTAAGCCGGATGCTAAGGCAAGAATGGTCGAGCTTGTTGACAACCTTGTCGGTGCATATGGATCAAGTATCAAAGGGCTTGATTGGATGGGCGATACGACAAAAGAGAAAGCACTTGCCAAACTTGGAACGTTTAATCCCAAAATTGGCTATCCGGATCAATGGAAGGATTATTCGACCCTTGAAATCGCTGCAGATGACCTTGTGGGAAATATTGAACGCTCAGCGCTAACGGTCCATAATCGCGAACTTGCGAAACTTGGAAACCCCATTGATAGGGCCGAATGGTTCATGACACCTCAAACGGTGAATGCTTATTATAATCCTACTATGAATGAAATCGTATTTCCGGCCGCTATTTTACAGCCACCATTTTTTAACATGCCTGCGGATGATGCGATCAATTACGGCGGTATTGGCGGCGTAATCGGTCATGAAATCGGACACGGGTTTGATGATAGTGGAAGTCGTTATAATGGCGACGGTGCCTTGGAAGATTGGTGGACCGAAGCTGACCGGGAAAAATTCTCGCAGCGGACAGACGCACTGGTTGCGCAATTTAACGCCTACGAGCCGTTGGAGGGAACCAATGTCAATGGCACTTTTACGCTCGGTGAAAATATTGGTGATTTAAGCGGTTTGAGTATCGCTTACAAGGCATACAAAACATCATTAGGTGGACAGGACGCTCCGGTCATCGACGGACTAACTGGCGACCAGCGTTTCTTCATTGGCTGGGCGCAGGCATTTCAATCAAAAATACGTGATGAAGCCCTTGTTCAGCAAGTTGCAACTGATCCTCACTCTCCCGACCAATACCGGGTAAATGGCATCGTTTATAATATTGATGCTTTTTATGATGCTTTTGATGTGGGCCCGGAACATAAGCTCTATATTGCACCGGAAAATCGCGTCAAGATTTGGTAGTTACTAATTATTTTGCTTTTCCAGCAGTTGAGCCCTTAGAAAGGCCCAATTGCTGTTGGCAAGGATGAGGTTCGTACCGCGGTCTGTTTCCCAATGATCGCGGTAGGCTTCTGAATAATGTAAAAAAAGCTGCCCGGCTTTCACCGTATAAACTTCTGGATCTGATGGAGTGGTATATCCTTCTGATATACCTACTGGGTCGTAGCCACCGAATTGTGGTGCGTATCGCTCGGGGTCTGCCGCAAATAAATCGCGGTTTTTTAGACTGGAAAAATACCAGATGGAGCCTGCCCATTCGGCCTGGTAGGTGGATTCGCCGCGACGGGATCTTTCCTCAAGTTGATAAGAAACCGTATCATAGCCATTTATGGCAATGTTCTTACTGGTGTTGAAGATAACACTGTCTGCGGCGTAATCCTGTTTCGCCAGATAGAAGGCGTACGCACCAAAAAACGACGTTACGATGGCAGAAATGATCAATAGGTTGCGGGTAAAATTATTCATCTAACAGCCTGTTTAGCGCGTTGGCACCGGTTCATCGCCACTATAGTCGTAGAAACCTTTACCGGATTTACGACCAAGCCATCCGGCTTCCACATATTTCACCAACAACGGACACGGACGATATTTGCTGTCAGCAAGACCTTCGTAAAGGACCTGCATGATCGAAAGACAGGTATCAAGACCAATAAAATCAGCGAGCTTCAGAGGCCCCATCGGATGATTGGTGCCAAGCTCCATTCCAAGGTCGATATCTTTAATGGTGCCTACGCCCTCGTAAAGCGTATAAGCGGCCTCATTAATCATTGGCATCAGGATGCGGTTGACGATAAAGGCGGGAAAATCTTCTGACGTGGCGCTTTTCTTGCCAAGCTTCTCAATTATGTCTTCGATGATTTGATAGGTGTCGTCGCTGGTGGCGATGCCGCGGATCAGCTCGACAAGAGCCATAATCGGAACCGGGTTCATAAAATGAACGCCAATAAACTTTTCCGGCCTATCGGTAACCGAGGCTAGGCGGGTTACAGAAATCGATGACGTATTTGTCGCCATGATCGCGTCCGGTTTCATTACATCGCTAAGCTCTTTAAAAATAGCCTTTTTGATTTCTTCATTTTCTGTTGCAGCTTCGATGGCAAGATCAACATCGTTGAAGGTGGAAATGCCGACGGTGGTTTCAATGCGCGCGAAAGCGGCCTTATAGTCTTCTTCACTGATTATGTCTTTTGCCACTTGTCGCTGCATATTCTTTTCAATGACAGAAATACTTCCGTCTAGAGCGTCCTGACTTATGTCGCTGAGTAGGACGTCATATCCGGCGACGGCAAAGACATGTGCAATGCCGTTGCCCATTTGACCGGCACCAATGACGCCAACTTTATTGACCATCAGCCAAGCTCCTTATCAAGTTCAGGCAGAGCTTCAAATAAATCAGCGACCAGACCGTAATCAGCCACTTGGAAAATCGGCGCTTCTTCATCCTTATTGATGGCAACAATAACCTTACTGTCCTTCATTCCTGCTAGATGCTGTATAGCGCCGGAAATGCCGACGGCTATATAAAGCTCAGGTGCAACGATTTTACCGGTTTGGCCAACCTGATAGTCATTGGGTACGTATCCCGCATCGACGGCCGCGCGTGACGCGCCAATAGCGGCTCCCAGTTTATCAGCGACACTTTCAATCAGCGAGAAATTCTCGCCGCTGCCCATACCGCGGCCACCAGATATGATGATCTTGGCACTCGTCAGTTCCGGGCGCTCTGATTTGCTGAGTTCAGCACCAACGAAGCTTGAAAGATTTGGATTATCGCCAGCCGCAATATTTTCAATTTCGGCTGATCCACCTTCGCTTGCGGCAGCAGCAAAAGTTGTTGTCCTGACCGTTATTAGTTTCTTGGTGTCCGTACTTTCAACGGTGGCAATGGCGTTACCGGCATAAATAGGTCGTTTGAATGTGTTTTCATTTTCGACCGAGATGATGTCCGATATCTGCGCCATATCAAGAAGGGCCGCCACACGCGGCATAAAGTTTTTGCCTGTGGTGGTAGCGGCAACCATGATTTGGTCGTACCCACCGGCCAGATTTACCACCAAAGGCGCGATTACCTCAGCAAGCGGGTGTTCAAGGGAGGCATCATCGGTGCAAAGCACTTTAGATACGCCAGCGACCTTTGCCGCCGCTTCAGCGACTGCAGCGCAGCCGCTACCGGCGACAAGAACGTGAATATCGCCGTTAAAATTTGTCGCCGCCGTGATGGCATTTAAAGTGCTATCTTTTAGTTCACTATTATCATGATCGGCTATTACGAGTACGGTCATTATATTACTCCCGCTTCATCGCGCAGTTTCGAGACGAGCTCGGATACGCTTTCAACTATGACACCGGCGCTACGTCCGGCTGGTTCTTCTACCTTGAGGGTTTTGATGCGCGGGCTGATATCAACCCCGTAGTCATCAGGCGTTTTTTCATCAAGTGGCTTACGCTTTGCTTTCATGATGTTTGGCAGTGATGCGTAGCGTGGTTCGTTGAGGCGAAGGTCAGTGGTAATTACTGCTGGAAGACTTAACTTTACCGTTTCAAGCCCGCCGTCTATTTCCCGGGTGACATTCACAGACGCGCCGTCCAGCTTCACTTCGCTGGCAAAGGTACCCTGAGCCCATCCCAGCAGAGCCGCCAGCATCTGTCCCGTTTGATTGCAGTCATCATCAATGGCCTGTTTTCCCAATAGAACTATTTCTGGACTTTCTTCGACGGCAACGGCTTTCAAGATTTTTGCGACAGCGAGCGGCTCAACCTCTTGATCTGTTTTAACCAATATCGCCCGGTCCGCACCCATGGCAAGGGCCGTACGTAAGGTTTCCTGTGCTTTATCCGGACCGATGGAAATAGCAATAATTTCTTCTGCACTACCCGCTTCCTTTAAGCGGATGGCTTCTTCTATTGCAATTTCATCAAAGGGATTCATTGACATTTTAACGTTGGCAAGTTCAACGCCACTCTGGTCTGATTTCACGCGGACCTTGACGTTATAATCAATGACGCGCTTTACGGGGACAAGTATTTTCATCTTCTTTTTTTCTCCGGATATTTATCCTGATTGTTTCACAACACTATAATATCAATTGCAACTAATTCAATGGAATTCAAGCCTTAATAAGTCAAAGAAGTAACTTTGACATTCTATGGATTAACGACTACGATCTGAAGGCATAAAAAATTAATAATGGGACCAAAAATGAAATATAATTCTAAATATATTCTGCTGTTGTTGCTGGTCGGTTTTTTTATTCCCTCAATTGCTCTCGCGGCGAGCTACGTTCGTTATGAACAGGGTGGTGTCACGTCTTGGGGTGAGCTAAAAGGGGACACCATTCACCAGCTTTCGGGTGCACCCTATCTTGGTGGAGATGAAACCGGATACATTGTGCAGAGAGTTGATGTCAAATTGGTGGCGCCGGTTGATCCACGGGACGTCTATATGACCGGGTTTAATTATGAGAACCATATTCCCGAAGGTCAAAAGACCACCCCATACCCGGGGTTATTTATGGTGCCGGCCGGAACCCTGATTGGCCCGGAAGGTGATATCATCCACCCGGCCGATAGTGTTAATATTGGCTATGAGGCTGAAACTGTGATTGTGATCGGAAAACGCGCGGATAATGTTTCGGAAGAGGATGCGTCAGATTATATATTTGCTGTTACTGCTGGTAATGATGTATCAGCCCGAGACTGGATTCCTGCGGACATTCAGTGGTTCCGCGGCAAAGGGGCGAAAGGCTTTAATGCTATTGGCCCAGCCATTGTAACGGACCTTGATTATAAAAATATAAACCTGACAGCCCGCCTCAACGGTGAGGTGCGCCAGCGCGGCAACACATCGAAGATGATCCATAACTTCGATAAAATGGTCAGCTATATATCAAAATATTTTGTGCTTAATCCCGGCGATCTGATCTGGTCCGGCACAGTGGGGACATCAGAAACACTGAATGTTGGCGATACCTTTGAAGTCGAAATTGAAGGCGTCGGGATTCTCAAAAATACAGTTGTACAAGGAAAATAATATAATGAATTTAAAGTCAACAGCCGCGGGAATAATTGCGGCGCTTCTTATTACGTCTGCGGCGTCCGCAGAACGGTACGTACGTTACGAACAAAATGGTGCGGTCTCGTGGGGCGAATTGGTGGATGGTACCATTCATCAGCTCTCCGATGCGCCATATCTGGGCGGAAGCCGCACAGGCACGACGGCCGCTGAAGGTTCTGTGAAACTAAAAGCACCGGTTGATCCAAAATTATCCTTTATGACCGCATTTAATTATAGCGACCACAAAAAGGAAACTTTTGGTATCACCAAGGACACCACAAAGCAGCCGGGGCTCTTTACGGTTCCGGTAAGCTCAATCATTGGCCCTGAAGATAATATGGTTCGGCCAAATGGCGCGACCAACTTTCATTATGAAGCGGAAATGGTGGTTGTGATCGGTAAGAAGGCTGAAAATGTTTCGCTGGAAGACGCCGGCGATTATATATTCGGTATCACCATCGGCAATGATGGCTCCGAACGGGACTGGCAGGCAAATGATATTCAGTGGACACGGGCCAAAGGATCCAAAAACTTTAATCCCGTCGGACCACATCTGGTCACCGGACTTGATTATACCGATCTTGATATTGAAGGACGTCACAACGGCGTTAAATCACAAGGCGCCAATTCATCGGGCATGATTTTTAACTTCAATTATATGGTCCATTATATTTCACAGTATTTCACCCTTGAGCCTGGCGACGTCATCTGGTCCGGCACCATGGGCGATACCGGCCCCATGCAGCCGGGTGATACATATGAAATCACCGTAGAAGGCATAGGCACTCTGAAAAGCACTTTGGTGCAGGAGAATTGATTTTTTTTAGATAGAATTTAAAAAGGCTCCCATTGGGAGCCTTTTTTATGCCATCAGCGCTTTTGCGGTGACATTGACGATCAGCGCAATCAGATACGCGAGACCAAACAGATAACCGGCCATGAAGGCAGTCCAGCCCCAGCTGTTGGTTTCTCTGCGCGTGGTGGCCAAGGTTGCAAGGCATTGCGGCGCATACACAAACCAGGCGAGAAACGCAAGGGCGGTGGATAGTGGCCATGCCGATTGCAGCACGGTGGCGAGGCTTTCCGCCACTTGATCTTCGTCGCCTTGAAGGGCGTAAACGGTGCCAAGTGCGCTGACGGCCACTTCGCGTGCGGCCATTCCCGGCACGAGGGCGATGGAGATTTCCCAATTGAAGCCGAGCGGGGCAAAAATATGTTGTAGTGCGCGGCCGATCATGCCAGCGAAGCTATAGTAGATGTCTGCTTCCGGTGCATCTTTTGGTGCGTTGGGATAAAGGGTCAGGGCCCAAAGGGCGATGGCGGCATAAAGAATAATGGTGCCGGCCCGGCGTAGGAACGCGCGCACACGTTGCCACAGCCCCAAAAGGATATGATTGATACGCGGCATTTGATATTTGGGCAGTTCCATCAGAAAAGGTTGCAATGTACCTGTTGTTATGGTTTTTTTCATTACCGCGGCGACAATAATCGCGCTGACGATGCCAGCCAGATACAGGGCGAAAAAGACCATGCCCTGTAAACCGAAATAGCCCAGAACCGTAGTGTTGGGAATAAATGCGGCGATAAGCAGCGTATAAACCGGCAGGCGCGCCGAACATGTCATTAGCGGCGCAATCATTATGGTTGTGATGCGGTCACGGTGGTTGGCGATGGTACGGGTGGCCATAATCCCCGGGATCGCACAGGCAAAGCTGGAGAGTAACGGAATAAAGGCGCGACCATTAAGGCCCACTTTGGCCATAAGTTTATCCATGATAAAGGCGGCACGTGCCATATAACCGCTCGCTTCCAAGATTAAGATAAACAAAAACAAGATAATAATCTGCGGCAAAAACACGAGCACGCTGCCGACCCCGGCGATCAGGCCGTCTTGAATAAAGCTTCTGAATATGCCTTCCGGAATATAGGTGGCAACAAATTCACCAAGTAGTGCAAAGGAGCCTTCGACGAAATCCATTGGCCCCTCAGCCCAGCTGAATACCGCCTGGAACATAAAGAACAGCATGACAAAAAATAGCAATGGTCCTGCCACAGGATGAAGAGCCACGCTATCAAGTACGCGGGTCATTTTATGATGACCCCCTTCAGCAACGGTTACGAGCTTTGTGATGCGTCCCGCTTCCTTTTGCAAGGCGCGTGTCGAGGTGTCGGACAGAACGCCGATTGGTTTTGCGTAAGCACTGGCATCGCGGTTAAGATATTCGATCAATCTGGCGACACCACTTTTACGAACGGCTACGGTTGTGATGACCGGCAAGCCCAGTTCATCCGAAAGGCGGGCCGTATCAATTTCGATGCCTTCCCGGGTTGCCAGATCATGCATATTGAGCACAACAATCATAGGCAGACCAAGTGTTTTAAGCTCAAGTGCGAGGCGAAGGTGGACGCGAATGTTTGATGCGTTGATGACACAGACCAGCACATCCGGCTGTTGCTCAAATTCATGGGCGCCGGTAATAATTTCACGGCTTACTTTTTCATCCAAACTACGGTCGTTTAGGCTATAGATACCAGGTAGGTCGATCAGCTTCACCATTTGGCCGCCTTCGGTGGTCACGCTACCGGACCTGCGTTCAACGGTGACACCGGGATAATTGGCAACCTTTTGATGGCTTCCAGTGAGTGTATTAAAAAGGGAGCTTTTGCCGGAGTTTGGCGCACCGATCAACGCAACACGAAGTTCACTCATATACTTTTCCCAAGAATGATGGATTCTGCTTCCATTTTACGTAGGGCGATGGTCATGGAACCAATTCTTACGGCAATGGGATCTCCACCAATTGGGCCTTTATGAAGCAGTTCAATACTAAGGCCTTCTTCAAAGCCTATTTCAAGAAGGCGGTCCTCAAGGTCTTCGGCAAATTCCCGATCATTAAGGCGGGTAGTATCAAAACCAGAAATTGTACTGGTTTCACCAATTTTCAAATCACTTAAATATCTTGTCATTTGCTATTCTTATTAATTATCATTCTTAATATCATTTAAGTCATAGACGATTCTAATTTGTTTTGAAACAAAAAACGAGCCCGCTAGCGATTAATCTAACGGGCCCGTTGTTCTCATTTATTATATAAGCTTACTCAGCGTCAAACTTTATACCTTGTGCCAGGGGCAATTCAGTAGAATAGTTTGTCGTGCTTGTCATGCGGCGCATGTAACCACGCCACGCGTCGGAACCACTTTCGCGTCCGCCACCGGTTTCTTTTTCACCGCCGAATGCGCCACCGATTTCAGCGCCGCTGGTGCCGATGTTAACGTTGGCGATACCACAATCACTACCAAATTCAGATGTGAAAGTCTCAGCTTCCAGCATATTGGTTGTGAAGATAGCAGAAGATAGACCTTGTGGTACGTCGTTTTGACGGTGGATTGCATCATCAAGATCGGTATATTTGAATGCGTAAAGAATTGGTGCAAATGTTTCTGTCTTGACATTCGCGTCTTTGCCACCCATTTCGACAAGCGCAGGGTTCACATAGTAACCACCTGGATATTCGTCAGCCATCGCGCGGCCACCACCAGTAATAACGCCGCCATTGTCTTTGGCAACTTTAAGCGCGTTTTCCATGTTGTTGAAGCTGTCTTCATCAATCAACGGACCCATAAGGGTTGCTTCATCAAGTGGGTTACCGATAGATACACCAGAGAAAGCTTTTTTGATGCGCGGAATAATCGCATCATAAACATCTTCGTGAATGAAAAGGCGGCGTGTTGTTGTACAGCGCTGACCACATGTTCCAACTGAACCGAACACGATACCTTGGTAAGCAAGGTCGAGATCAGCATGCTTTGAAACGATGATTGCGTTGTTACCACCAAGCTCAAGAATTGATTTACCGAAACGACTGGCAACTTTGGAACCGACGATTTTACCCATCGCGCTGCTTCCTGTTGCAGAAATTAGCGGAACGCGTTCGTCAGCAACAAGCACTTCGCCAATATCACGCTCACCAGTTAGGATTTGTGATAGGTTAGCTGGGGCATCATCACCAAACTCAGCACAGGCCATTTCAAATAGTTTCTGACAAGCAAGAGCAGTCACGGGAGTCTTTTCTGATGGTTTCCAAAGAACAGAGTTACCACATACAAGAGCAAGCGCCGTATTCCATGACCAAACGGCGACGGGGAAGTTAAAGGCACTGATGATGCCAACCGGGCCAAGCGGTTGCCAGATTTCACGCATCTTATGAAGTGGACGTTCTGAAACGATTGTCAGACCGTGAAGCATACGGCTTTGACCAACTGCAAAATCACAGATATCGATCATTTCCTGAACTTCACCAAGACCTTCTTGATAAATTTTACCACACTCAAGCGTGACAAGCGCACCAAGGGCTTCTTTCTTCTCACGAAGAATATTACCGAGGATGCGGACAAGCTCGCCGCGGCGCGGAGCAGTAACGTTGCGCCAGGCTTTAAAGGCTTCAACGGATTTTGCGATTTTTTCTTCTGTCTGCTCCACCGTGTCCATAGTGACGTTGGCTATTTCAGTGCCGTCGATTGGCGTGTGAACTTTGAGGTTGCCACCCTCTACGTCTGCGGCAGTAAGGCCGAGAGCGTTATAGATTTCTTGTTTATTCATCATGTCTGAATTCCTTTTGTTATTTTGCAGTCTTCATAAGTTGCGACGAATGTTTAGGTTTTCTGTTGATTCGTCTTGTTTACAGTGAATTTTCCAAACTCAATATTATTCTATCTAAATAATTAAATTATATGAACGATATACTAGTAAATATGAACAATTGTCAACAATATATGAACATATATTTAGTAAATATGGTCATATGATGCGAAATTATGGCATTCTATTGAACTTTGATGATAGTATGATGTGGCTTTCTGTGTTTATCACACCATCGAGCATGGCAATATTGGTGAGCACCGAATCCATCTGCTGATTATTGTCGGTGCGGACCAAGATCATGAAATCGATTGACCCCGCGACTGTGGCTAGGCAATCGACCTCTGCCATATTGTAGAGTGCCTCCTCAATTTGCGCAGATTTCTTGGGATCCCGGGTGATTGTGACATAGCAACGAGCATCATTATCCATCGCCTCGGGTTTAAGTTTGACCGTATAGCAATCAATGACTTTCTCTTCAAGACGACCAAGCATCATATGAATCGTTGATCTTGCAAGGTCGAGCTTGCGACCAAGCTCTGCCGCGCTCATGCGGCTGTCGATTTTAAGCAAATCCAGGAGTTTTTTCTCACTTTGTTGCAATTCCATAATTATTACCTTTTGATGATCAATATGAACATTGTACAGTAAAATAATACAAATATCCAGCAATAAATGGACAAAAAGTAGATATAACGAACAATATGATGTAAAAATAAGAGATATTATAATGCTTTTTACATTGTATAAGTTTAGATTATAGTTCCAAATTAAAATAAGGAGTTCCAGAGAGATGGTTGCAAAAATTACCCTATGTCTAATTCTTGTTAGTACGTTTATGTCTGAGGCAATGGCCGAACAGGTTCGTGCTCGTGACCTTGGTATCAAACCGGGAATTTTAAAGACAGGAGCACATAATGCCATAACCGATGTCGCGGGGGTTCTCGTCGGACATGTCACTCTTGATGAAAGTAACAGCATCAGAACTGGTGCTACGGCGATCCTTCCTCACGGCGGTAATATATATCAGGATAAAGTCCCCGCCGCAGTGGTGATCGGGAATGGCTTTGGTAAAATGATGGGCTATTCACAGATCCATGAGCTTGGTGAAATTGAAACACCGATCGTTCTTACCAATACTTTAAGTGTACCCCGCGCCGCTGATGCTATACTTGATTGGACCCTGCCGCAGGACGGCAATGAGGCAGTCCGTTCGGTCAATGCTATTGTCGGTGAAACCAATGACGCGGGTCTTAATGACATTCGTGGCAGGCATCTGACTCCTGAAATTATCATCAAAGCTATTGAAGGCGCCAAAAGTGGACCAGTCGCTGAAGGTGATATCGGAGCAGGAAAAGGGACCAGCGCTTTTGGCTGGAAGGGTGGAATTGGAACCTCATCACGGGTGCTTCCGGATACGCTCGGTGGCTACACTGTTGGTGTGCTTGTCCAGAGTAATTATGGTGGTACGCTGATGATGGACGGCGTTCCTGTTGGCGAAGAACTTAACCAATACTATCTAAAAGGATTTGTTGATAGCGATATTGCAGACGGTTCGATCATGATGATCGTTGCCACTGATGCACCGCTCAGCGATAGAAACCTTGAAAGGCTTGGAAGTCGCGCCCTCACCGGCCTAGCCAGAACCGGGTCAGCCATGACCAACGGAAGTGGTGATTATGTGATCAGCTTTTCCACGGCCGAGAGCGTGAGGCGCACCGAAAAGCGGAGAAATAGTAATGCCGCTATAGAAGACATTCCCAATAACCGTGTCTCGCCACTTTTTCAAGCGGTAGCGGAGGCGACCGAAGAAGCGGTGTATAATTCACTATTGATGGCAAGAACCGTGACGTCAAATGATGCAACATCAGGCGCGCCACGAACTGTTTATGAACTGCCCGTGGACAAGGTCCGCGAGATCCTTAAGAAATACGGTAGATAATAGCCATTTTATATGCTAAGTCGCGCTCATGAAAGATTTATCCAACAGAGCGGTGGAGAGCAAAAGCCACGTCAAGGCTGTCCTTGGCCCGACCAATACCGGAAAAACCCATCTTGCGGTGGAACGGATGCTCGGCCACGCCACTGGTATGATCGGCTTGCCGCTGCGACTGTTGGCGCGAGAAATATATGACCGGGTTGTAAAAAGTCAGGGTGTGTCGCACGTCGCACTTATTACCGGCGAAGAAAAAATCATTCCAAAAAATGCCCGCTTTTATGTTTGCACCGTCGAAAGTATGCCGATTGAGAAACCTGTCGAGTTTTTGGCCATTGATGAAGTACAGCTAGCGGCCGATTTTGATAGAGGTCATGTTTTTACTGACCGACTGCTTCGTGCACGCGGCCGTCAGGAAACGATGTTTCTTGGATCAGAGACCATTCGCCCGCTTATCCAGCGGCTTGTTCCGGACGTTGAGTTTATAACCCGGCCGCGCTTTTCAGAGCTTATTTATGTTGAGCCAAAAAAGTTGAGCCGTCTGCCACGCCGTAGTGCATTGATCACCTTTAGCACTAATAATGTTTATGGCTACGCCGAAATGTTGCGTCGTGCCAAAGGCGGCGTTGCTGTTGTGATGGGGGCCTTAAGTCCGAGAACCAGAAATGCCCAGGTCGCACTGTATCAAAATGGTGATGTGGATCATGTGGTGGCGACAGACGCGATTGGCATGGGCCTTAATATGGATATTGATCACGTGTCCTTCGCTGCAACAGCCAAATTTGATGGCCGGCAAATGCGTGAACTCACTCCGGCTGAGCTCTCCCAAATTGCCGGACGCGCGGGCCGCTATATGAATAACGGAACCTTTGGCTGCCTTACCGAAGGGGCGGACTATCAAACAGGTCTCACGCCGGAAATGGTTTTTGCGGTAGAGAACCATCAATTTGCACCGCTTACCGTCCTGCAGTGGCGTAATGCTTTCATTGATGCCCGATCACCTGAACCACAGTGATTC
>CAXBLS010000022.1:0-32964 GCA_963976585.1 uncultured Kordiimonadaceae bacterium | reverse complement strand
TCACACTTTTGCTCAATCAACATTGTAAGAACCATAATATAGGGCTTGTTGCTCTTACGGTTGATCACGGTCTTCGTGAAAAATCAGAAAAGGAAGCCGAGCAAGTAAAGTTCTGGCTCGCTACGCAGGATATAGACCTGCATATACTGACATGGATCGGTCATAAGCCAAATGCAAATATTCATGATGAAGCAAGGAACGCACGTTATAGATTGATGGGCCAGTGGTGTGCGGACAACGAAGTATCGCATCTATTTCTTGCTCACCATAAGCAGGACCAGGCAGAAACATTTTTAATGCGACTGTTTCGCGGAAGCGGTATAGATGGCCTCTCGGCGATGAAAAAAGTTGCCGAATTTCCGACCGCAAAAACCACAGGTGATTTTCCAAAAATATACCGTCCTCTATTGGATGTGAATAAGTCACGGCTTGAAGATTATTTACGCCAGCGCGGTCAGGAATGGATCGAGGATCCGAGCAATGAAAATAAAAAATTCACCCGGGTTCAGGTCCGCGATCTTATGCAAAATTCTGAAATTGAAGGTCTCAATGCGGATAGGTTGTCAGCGACGGCACAACGGATGCGGCGGGTCAGATCACTGCTGGAGGAGTTGAGCAAGACCGCCGAATCGGATTATGTCATTTACAATGAATTCGGATTTGCGTGCCTTGACCGTAATTTTCATAAAAATCTTCATGAGGAAATTTCCTTGAGATTGCTGAGCGAAATTCTAAAAAATGTTAGTGGAAGTGAATATCCGCCGCGCCATCAAAAGCTCACAGCTCTGCTGGATAATCTTGAGACGCCCGAATTTGCCGGACAGACCCTTTCAGGGGTAATTATCTTTCAGTATTCTGAAAGTCAGATTATTTTTGCCAGAGAGCTTAGAGATGTGCCGGTTGAGATAAACATTTCGAAGGCGAAACAATGTATGTGGGATAGCAGGTATTTGCTTGAAGTTGATCATATTTCCGGAAAAGTGGTTCCAATTGACGAAAATATTCTCGGATATATTTCTGAAGTTCTGCCGGATTTAAAAGAACGGCTAGCAACCATTTTCGAACATCATCAACTTCGGGACAGAATTTTACCATCTTTGCCATGTATTATTGATGATAACGGTAAAGTGATGCTGCCTGATTTTCTACTATCAGCGCTTGATACGCGCGAATTGGATGGATTCTCAGCAGTTTTTAAGAAATAAAGGCTAACTTAAATAAAAATATGGATATTTGGCTTGTTTCAAAATAGTTTGCACCTATCTATTGGTTATGAAACAATGATATTTGACTATCAAAACTTAGATAAAGGTTCAACGCGTGGGCAATATGAAACGTAATTTTGCATTCTGGCTAATCATTTTAATTTTACTACTCGCCTTGTTTAGCGCGTTTAGAGGACCGTCTGGTGGTGATGCCCGCGCGGAAATTTCCTACTCCGAATTTTTAGCAGGCGTTGACGCGGGTAATATTTCCAGCGTGACAATACAGGAAAATAATATCGCCGGGCAAATGACCAACGGTACGACCTTTCAAACTTATGCCCCATATGACGCATCACTGATTGATAAGCTTAATGACAAGGGTGTCGATATAAATGCCAAGCCAGTTGAAAGTAGTGCGTTTGCCACTTTCCTTCTAAGCTGGCTTCCGTTCATAATTCTGATCGGTATCTGGATATTCTTCATGCGTCAGATGCAGGGCGGTGGCGGTAAAGCCATGGGCTTCGGTAAATCAAAAGCCAAGCTGCTCAATGAAATGTCAGGTCGCGTTACCTTTGATGATGTTGCTGGGATTGAGGAGGCTAAAGAAGAACTCGAAGAGATTGTTGAATTTCTTAAAGACCCAACCAAATATCAGCGCCTTGGCGCGGTAATTCCCAAGGGTGCGCTTCTTGTCGGGCCTCCGGGTACGGGTAAAACGCTTCTCGCTCGTGCTATTGCCGGCGAAGCGAACGTGCCGTTCTTTACCATTTCCGGTTCTGATTTTGTGGAAATGTTTGTTGGTGTTGGTGCCAGCCGTGTACGTGACATGTTCGAACAGGGTAAAAGTCACGCTCCTTGTATTATCTTCATCGATGAGATTGATGCTGTCGGTCGTCACCGTGGTGCCGGTCTCGGCGGCGGTAACGATGAACGTGAACAGACCCTCAACCAATTGCTTGTTGAAATGGACGGCTTTGAAGCCAACGAGGGCATAATCCTTCTTGCGGCGACAAACCGCCCTGATGTCCTTGACCCTGCGCTTCTGCGTCCGGGCCGCTTTGACCGTCAGGTGGTTGTCTCCAACCCGGATATTCTCGGCCGTGAGAAAATTCTTAAAGTACATATGAAAAAAGTACCACTGGCTGCAGACGTGAAGCCACGCATTATCGCCCGTGGAACACCTGGGTTTTCGGGTGCAGATATCGCTAACCTTGTGAACGAGGCCGCTCTTCTCGCGGCGCGTAAGGGAAAGCGTGTTGTTTCTATGGAAGAGTTTGAGCAGTCCAAAGATAAAGTGATGATGGGTGCCGAAAGACGCTCCATGGTCATGCAGGAAAGTGAAAGAAAACTGACCGCATATCATGAAGGTGGACATGCGCTTGTTGCTCTTCATTGCCCGGCATCAGACCCAATTCATAAAGCGACTATCATCCCGCGCGGACGTGCGCTTGGTATGGTAATGCGTCTGCCGGAACATGACCAGCTTTCGCGCAGCCGTGAAAAAATGCATGCGGATCTTGCGGTTGCCATGGGTGGTCGCGTCGCTGAAGAACTTATCTTTGGTTATGACAAAGTAACCTCCGGTGCTTCATCAGATATTTCGTATGCCACTAAAATGGCCCGTGCTATGGTTATGCAGTGGGGAATGAGCGATAAGCTTGGACCGCTTGAATATGGAGAAAACCAGCAGGAGGTATTCCTCGGCCACTCTGTGGCACAAAGCCAGAATATATCAAGCGCAACAGCAAAAATAATTGATGAGGAAATTCGTGAAATAGTGGACTCTGCTTATAAACGAGCAACCAAAATTCTCACCGATAATATTGATGATCTTCATAAACTTGGTAAAGGTCTTCTTGAATATGAAACACTAAGCGGTGAAGAAATAGAAGACCTTCTCGCTGGTAAAGATATTCAAAAGAACATCAACGATGATGATGAAACAGATATCAAACCAACTGGCTCTGTGCCATCAACCAAGAAACCAAAGGATAAGGGCGACAATATCGGCTCTGACCCTGTTCCGGAAAGTTAATCGTTGGTTGTCCGCTTAGACACAGACAAAATTTACGTACAGCCCTTGGGATTACTCAAGGGCTTTACTCATTGTGAGCAGGTTTTTAAAAAACTGGCTGGCGGTGATATTTATTTCTCGGTGCTAAAAATTATCAGCCGCACCGCTCAGGGCATAAATGAGGAAATGGTTTCCGTTTCAAATTTGGATAATTTCTTGGAAGGAAAATCAACGTCCGTCCGCGCGGAAATTAAGATGCTGCTCGCACGTATTGAAAGCCCACGGCAACCGCTATCATTAAATAACGGTTTATTGATCAACTGGCAGGAACCGGTCATCCAGGGTGTTCTGAATGTAACCCCGGATAGCTTTTCGGACGGTGGTGAGCATGCTGAATTGGGACAAGCCCTATCACATGCCCGTCAAATGATCAGCGCCGGTGCTGATATCATAGATGTTGGCGGCGAAACGACAAAACCGGGGGCAAAAGCAGTTTCGATCGAAGGTGAGAAGTCCCGCGTTCTACCCGCAATAAGGCGCCTAGCGCCCCTAAATATTCCTTTGTCAATCGATAGTCGCAATGCCGAAGTAATGAAAGATGCCATCCGCAGCGGCGCACACATCATAAATGACGTCAGTGCACTTAGCCATGACAGGATGAGTATTGATGTGGTAAAGAAAGCGGATGTTCCAGTTATTTTGATGCATGCACAGGGCAGCCCTGAAACCATGCAGGACGATCCGCAGTATGATCACGTGCTTCTCGACATTTATGACTATCTGGAACGCAGAATTAAAGTGTGTATTAACGCGGGAATTGACAAGGATAGGATCATCGTTGATCCGGGTATAGGGTTTGGCAAAACTGTTGAACACAACCTAGCGATCATCAACGGACTTGCCATTTTTCACGGCCTCGGTGTGCCGCTCCTGATCGGTACGTCACGTAAGAGTTTTATTGGTAAAATAGCGGGCGAAGAGGTTGCGACAAAAAGAATTCCCGGATCTATAGCATCTATGCTACTATGTCTTGAACAGGGGGCACAGATCGTTCGTGTACATGATGTAGAGCAGACTAAGCAGGCTATTTTTGTCTGGAGAGCTGCGCACAGAGTAGAGTGACATAAAACTGCCGATTTTTTTATGAATATTCAGCTTCTATTAACATACTGGTGTTATTACTTGAGAATTAATAATTTCCCATACTGAGTTGAAGGCAAGAATGACTAGAAAATATTTTGGAACGGACGGAATTCGCGGTAAAGCGAACGAAGGGAAAATGACAGCAGAGATTGCTATGCGTGTTGGTATGGCGGCTGGTCGTCACTTTACCCGCGGTGACCATAAGCACCGCGTCGTAATTGGCAAAGACACACGTCTTTCGGGCTATCTGCTTGAACCTGCTCTGACAAGCGGTTTTATTTCAATGGGAATGGATGTGGTCCTTCTCGGCCCTATGCCAACACCAGCCGTAGCTATGCTTACCCGTTCACTTCGGGCTGATTTGGGTGTAATGCTATCTGCATCACATAACCCGTTTCATGATAACGGCATTAAATTATTTGATCATGACGGCAATAAGCTTTCCGATGAGATCGAGATGCAAATCGAAGCAAAAATGGATAACGGCTACGATAAGCATCTTGTTGCCTCTGAAAATCTTGGGCGTGCACAGCGACTTCACAATGCTGTAGGGCGCTATATCGAATTTGCCAAAAACACCTTTCCTAAACACCTGCGCCTTGACGGGCTGCGTGTGGTACTTGATTGCGCCAATGGTGCTGCCTATAGAACCGCACCAAGTGTTCTTTGGGAATTGGGTGCTGAGGTAATTACTATCGGGACTTCGCCAAACGGAACCAATATCAACGACGCCTGTGGTTCAACTCAGCCACAAACCATGTGTGATAGAGTGATAGAGACACGAGCAGACATTGGTATAGCGCTAGATGGTGATGCGGACCGCCTTATTATTTGTGATGAAAAAGGCAAAATCATTGATGGTGACCAGGTGATGGCTACCATTGCCACAAACTGGCATCAAAATGGTAAAATGAAGGGCGATGCTCTTGTTGCGACTATCATGTCCAATCTTGGACTTGAAAAATATATGGAATCTATTGGCCTGCGTATGGAAAGAACAAGCGTTGGCGACCGATATGTGGTTGCCGCAATGCAGAAGATGGGTTGCAATATCGG
Source organism: uncultured Kordiimonadaceae bacterium (assembly GCA_963976585.1). Taxonomy (GTDB): domain Bacteria; phylum Pseudomonadota; class Alphaproteobacteria; order Sphingomonadales; family Emcibacteraceae; genus Pseudemcibacter. Next base: position 27,546 of record CAXBLS010000022.1, on the reverse strand, counting down.
CGGGGAACAGTCAGGACATATCGTCCTTAGTGATTTCAATACTACAGGCGACGGGCTTGTGGCGGCACTTCAGGTGCTTGCGGTCCTTACAGAAAAAGGTCGTCCGGTGAGCAACCTCTTTAAATCGTTCGAGCCTTTCCCACAGCTTCTTAAAAACGTCAGATATTCAGAGGGCGATGAACCTCTTGAGAATAATCATGTCAAACAAGCGATTTGTGACGGTGAAAGCACACTGAACGGTAATGGCAGGGTTGTTATTCGTAAGTCAGGCACCGAACCGTTGATACGGGTTATGGTCGAAGGACCTGACGACCGCCTTATCAACAATGTTGCCAACGATATCGTCGCTTCCGTTCAGGCAAACGTGCAAAGCGAATAATATATGAAAGGCAAGATACTTACCATAGCGGGCTCTGATTCAAGCGGCGGCGCGGGAATTCAGGCTGACATAAAAACAATTTCTTCGCTCGGTGGGTATGCCATGTCGACCATAACTGCCATCACGGTGCAGGACACCAATATGGTCAGTGAAGTTTTCGAAGTTCCAGCGAATATTGTAAAATCACAAATGCTTTCGGTCGTTGACGATATCGGCGTAGATGCCATTAAAACCGGCATGCTGTTGTCGCCCAATATTATTCTAAGTGTCAGCGACGTGCTTCGGGAACATTGCAAGAATATTCCTTTGGTCGTTGACCCGGTAATGATGTCAACCAGCGGTCATATGCTTCTTAAAGCTCACAGCGTTAAGGCGATGGTCAACGAAATTCTGCCGAAGACAACGTTGCTCACGCCCAATCTGGCTGAGGCGTCCAAACTTACGGGAACAGAACTTCTTAAAAACATGGATGATATGCGCCGGGCTGCTGATGACCTTCTTAAGATGGGACCGGACGCGGTTCTCGTCAAAGGGGGACATCTTAAAGGCGATATCCTGACCGATTTGCTGGTAACCCAAAATAGCGAAAAAATATACTCTTCGTTAAGAGTGCCGGGCAAAGATAACCATGGAACAGGCTGCACACTCGCCTCTGGTATTGCCACTGGCCTCGGCCAAGGGTTAACTCTCGAAGACGCGATTGCCCGTGCTCATAGTTTTGTACACAAAGCGTTAGAGCAAGCCCCAGGCTTTGGTAGCGGTTGTGGACCCATAAATCACCTCGTCAGTGTTGACTAAAAGCATACTGGACTACCGCCGTAATAATATATAGTATCTTTTCATAAAAAAATGAAACGCATGTTTTGTGAGGGACTTTCTATTATGTTGAAATTAAAATCTGCACTTATCGGAATTGTCAGTGGCGTGATCTTTATGAGCGCCGCGAATGCTCAAACCATTGAGCAGGTAAATGATAAATTCCGTCAATTAAACGAATATCTTCCGACATCAAACGTATACCGGACGGCATCCGGCGCACCTGGACATGAATATTGGCAGCAGCAGGCTGACTATAAAATTGACGTGACACTTGATGATGCGAACCAGACACTCACTGGTTCTGCGACTATTAAATACTATAATAATTCACCCGACAGTCTTAAGTATATCTGGATGCAGATGGATCAAAACCGTTTTGATCCGGAAACTTCGATGGATCAAATGAGCCGAACAACGCCCAAGTCTTCAACGGGCATGACTATGGAGCGGTTCAGAAAGCACGTTGATGAGCAGGTTTTTGATGGTGGTTATAAGGTCACATCGCTAACGGGTGCAGATGGTACGGCGCTAGCTTCAACCACCGTCGGTTCAATGATGAGAATTGACCTGCCGACACCGGTCGCTGCCGGGGCAACAATGGAATTTTCCATCGACTGGTGGTACAACATTCCCGATGCCAAGAAGTTTAAGCTTTCCCGTCAGGGATACGAATATTTCCCCCGTGATGGAAACCGTGTTTACGAAATTGCTCAGTGGTATCCACGTGTAACTGCCTATTCAGACTATGAAGGCTGGCACAATAAAGAATACCAGGGCAGTGGTGAATTTACCCTTGAGTTTGGTGATTATGATGTCACCATTACTGCACCAGCCGACCATATTGTTGCCTCAACAGGCGAGCTTCAAAATAGTGCAGAAGTGCTCACACAAGACCAACGCGACCGCCTGATTGAGGCGCGTACAGCATCGGTTCCAATGTTTATTGTGACACCGGATGAAGCGGTGGCAAATGAAAAATCCAACGCCGACACAACCAAAACCTGGCATTATAAGGCTGAAAATGTTCGCGATTTTGCCTTTGCGTCAAGCCGTAAATTTATCTGGGATGCCATGGGCTACCGGATGAAGGAAAACGGTAAAACGGTTATGGCCATGTCTTACTATCCGATGGCCGGTCAGCCACTTTGGTCTGATATTTCAACCCAGGCGGTGATGCATACGCTTCAGGTTTATAATAAATATTCACTCACATATCCATACCCGGTGGCCCTGTCCATTAATGGACCTATTGGCGGTATGGAATACCCGATGATCAGCTTTAACGGTGCTCGCCCAACCATTCATGATGATGGCACCCGCACTTATGGTCGCCGCACCAAGCACGGACTTATTGGCGTGATTATTCATGAAGTGGGTCACAACTATTACCCCATGATCATTAACTCTGATGAACGTCAGTGGACATGGATGGATGAAGGTATGAATACTTTTGTTCAAAATCTTGCCCATCAGGAATGGAAAGAAGATTATCCGCTTGGCCGTATTGATCCGCGCAATATTACTGGCTACATGACCAGCACAAATCAGGTTCCAATTATGAGTAACGCGGAGCAACTCCTGCAAAAAGGCAATAACGCCTACGCCAAACCGGCGACAGCTTTTAACATTCTGCGTGAAAGCATTCTCGGAAACGAACTTTTCGATTTCGCTTTCCGTGAATTTGCCCAGCGCTGGAAATTTAAACGTCCAACACCAGCCGATTTCTTCCGCACGATGGAAGACGCCAGTGGGGTTGATCTCGACTGGTTCTGGCGCGGTTGGTTTTATACCACGGAACATGTGGATATCTCCCTGGATAATGTCCGTCATTTCACTATTGATACTCAAAATCCTGAAATAGAAGAGGCGTTTAAGCGCCGTCAAGAAATGGAAAAACGCACTCATCCAAGCTATTTCAGCAATGATGATCTGCCAAAACGTGTTGATGAGTTTCCGGGCATTAAAGACTTCTATAATGACAATGATGAGTTCACCGTAACCAACAAACAGCGCAATGAATATAACAAGCTGATCGCTGGTCTTGAAGACTGGCAGGTTGAGATGCTGAACGATGACAGCCATATTTATATGCTTGATTTTAGCAATGTCGGCGGGTTATTGATGCCGCTCTATGTTGAACTTGAATATACCGATGGCAGCAAGGAAGAAAAACGCTTCCCCGCTGAGATTTGGAAAATGAACTATAATCAGGTGACAAAAATGATCGTCACCGATAAAGAAGTCGCAGCAGTCGTGCTTGACCCCAAGTATGAGACTGCCGATACAGATATGTTCAATAATTTCTTCCCGCGCCGCATTCTTGAAAGTCGCTTTGATTTGGTCAAAGAGGCTGCAAGAAATCGCCGCGATATGCTTAAGGAAAATCTCGAAGAGCCGAAATCTCTAAACGATTATAAGAAAGAACAACAGGAAAAAGACGACGAAAACGAGAAGAAATCTGAAGAAACCTTCAAGAAGTTTCTGGAAGAATATAACTAGTGATCTTCAGGAATTTATCTAAATTTCTCATACTCTTATGCGTAATGTGCGTGGCCAATAATGGTCACGCACATCGCTTCTATGCCTCATTTACTCAGATTGAAATGCAACCGACCAAAGAAACAATAGAGGTCACACACCGCATTTTTACCCATGATATTGAGGATCTGCTGGTCCGTTACCAGGGTAGCAACGGCGAGCTAACGGATGAGGTGATAGAAACATTTCTCAAAGACTATATCATACAGGCTTTTGCTATTTATGCGCCCGATGGAGAAATGATCCCTCTAGACTGGATAGCCATTGAAGTAACGCTTGATAATATTTTTGTTTATCAGGAAGCAAAACTCACGGAAGGAAGTCAAACGTTGATTATCGCTGACCGAATCCTTCATGATCTTTTTGATGAGCAAAGCAACACCGTGAACTTGAAACTTGAAGGAAAAGTAAAAAGCCACACCTTCCAAAAAGACAGTAAACTATACCAGATTTCCTTTGATGGCCGTACGGGTGAGTACCCATTTGAGGATTAATTTCTCTCCTGCCTAAAATATCTGCATTGACATTTGATTCCACTTCTCTATATTCCGCCGTGGGCTATCCCTCCCCAACGGGGGACAGCTATTCTGGAAGGAATAGGAGATATATAATGTTACCAGAAAAGAAACCAGCGTCACCGCTGTTTTCGTCAGGTCCGTGCGCAAAACGCCCGGGTTGGACGATCGAAAATTTGAAAAACGCGCCCTTGGGCCGTTCTCACCGTGCCGCTATTGGCAAATCCCGCTTAAAAGAAGCTATTGATAAAACTCATGAAATTCTCGGCCTGCCCGATGATTATCTTGTTGGTATTGTGCCGGGTTCGGATACTGGCGCGGTTGAAATGGCGTTGTGGTCTCTTCTTGGCGCCCGCGGCGTTGATATGCTGGCATGGGAAAGCTTCGGTAGTGGCTGGATCACAGACGTCACCAAGCAGCTTAAATTGGACGACGTACGCAAAATTGAAGCCCCTTACGGGCAGCTTCCTGATCTGTCGCTTGTTGATCCGGGCCGTGATGTGGTCTTTACCTGGAACGGTACCACTTCGGGTGTAAAAGTACCGAACGGCGACTGGATTTCTGATAATCGCGCCGGTCTTACCATTTGCGATGCGACGTCAGCGGCCTTTGCCATGGATCTCCCATGGGAAAAGCTCGATGTTACCACCTATTCCTGGCAGAAAGTCATGGGCGGTGAGGGTGCACATGGAATGATAATTCTTTCGCCGCGCGCGGTAGAACGTCTGGAAAGTTATACGCCGCCATGGCCGCTTCCAAAGATCTTCCGCCTCACAAAGAGTGGAAAATTAATCAGCGGTATTTTCAAAGGCGCGACCATTAACACACCTTCGATGTTATGCGTTGAGGATTATATCGATACCCTAAACTGGGGTACTGATGTTGGTGGTCTCAAAGGGCTCATTCGCCGCTCAGAGGACAACCTTGCTGTGCTTAAATCTTGGGTTGAACGAACCGACTGGGTCGATTTTCTTGCCGAAGAACCAGCGACAATATCGAACACGTCCGTTTGCCTTAAGATTACGGCCGATTGGTTTGAAGCGCTTGACACGGATGAAAAGGCGGTTGCTGCTAAAAAGCTTGCGACGCTTCTTGACGCTGAGGGTGTGGCTTATGATATTGGTGCATATCGCGACGCTCCTGCCGGACTTCGTATTTGGGCCGGTTCAACCATTGAAGCGGGTGATCTTGCTGATCTGACACCGTGGCTTGACTGGGCATACGGCGAAGTTCGCACATCCTACGCATAACATATTATTATTTTACTTATATGAAAGGTACACCTTATGGTTAAGGTCCTTATTTCTGATAAATTAAGCCCGCTTGCCAAAGAAATTTTTGAGCGCCGCGGCATTGAAACCGATCAAATCGTCGGTCTCAGCAAAGAAGAATTGGAAGCAAAAATCCATGAATATGATGGTCTTGCTATCCGTTCGGCAACAAAAGTAACACCCAAAATTCTCGCTGCCGCAAAAAACCTTAAAGTGGTTGGTCGCGCTGGCATTGGTGTGGATAATGTTGATATTCCTGCGGCGACATCAAATGGTGTGGTTGTCATGAATACACCATTTGGCAACAGCATTACCACCGCCGAACATGCCATTGCCATGATGTTTGCCGTTGCTCGTCAAATTCCAGAAGCCAGTGCCTCAACACATGCTGGCAAATGGGAAAAATCTCGTTTTATGGGTGTCGAGCTAACCTCAAAAATGCTTGGTATCATCGGCTGCGGAAATATCGGTGCGATTGCCGCCAGCCGCGCCATTGGCCTCAAAATGAAAGTGATTGCGTTTGACCCATTCCTTTCCGAAGAGCGTGCTGAGGAAATAGGTGTTGAAAAAGTGGAACTTGATGATCTGCTGGCACGGGCTGACTTCATTTCTCTGCATACACCGCTCACGGACGCGACACGCGGTATTCTTGGAAAAAGCGCCTTTGCAAAAATGAAAGACGGAGTACGAATCGTCAATTGCGCCCGTGGCGGGCTCATCGACGAAGCCGCTCTTAAGGATGCTCTTGATAGCGGTAAGGTTGCCGGCGTGGCACTTGACGTATTTGAGGTAGAACCGGCCAAAGAGAATGCCTTGTTTGGTTACGAAAATGTTGTCGCAACGCCTCATCTAGGTGCTTCAACATCAGAAGCACAGGTTAATGTAGCGGTTCAGGTCGCGGAACAAATGGCGGATTATCTTCTGGATGGAGCGGTTACAAACGCCCTTAACATGCCAAGCCTGACGGCAGAAGAGTCCAAAAGATTAAGCCCCTATATGTCACTGGTTGGACAGCTTGGAAGTTTTGTTGGACAGCTTACTGAAGATGCAATTAAAGAAATCCATATTGGCTATCAGGGTGACGTGATTGAACTTAATGTTCGCCCGCTTACGTCGATTGTCGTTGAAGGGCTTCTCAGTCCGCTCATGAGCAACGTCAATATGGTCAATGCGCTCACTATAGCCAAAGACCGCGATATTGATGTAATTGAAAGCAAGCACGAGGGCGAAGGTGACTATCATACCCTAGTTACTGTGAAAGTGGTGACCGAAAAGGACTCGTTTGAAGTTGAAGGAACGCTGTTTGCGGATCGTCGCCCGCGCATCGTGCAGGTGGATGATATCCGCCTCGAGGGTGAGCTTACGAAAAATATGATTTTTGCCACCAATGATGACCAGCCAGGTTTTATCGGCTCGCTCGGAACCATACTCGGTGAAGGGGCTCTTAATATCGCAACCTTTAACCTTGGACGCCACCATGCGGGCGGGAGAGCTATTGCTCTAGTTGCGATCGATCACCCCGCATCCGCGGAGGTTATCGCGAAAATCGCAAAGCTTGATCAGGTGCGCCGGGTTAAGGCCTTGAATTTTTAAATTTAGTAGAAACTGTATCCAAAACATTCTACTAACGGGGAGGGTATTATTACCCTCCCTTTTTTATACCTTTTTTCATTGTTTCGTTCCTTTTCATATTGGGAATGCCGTTGAAGAGTGATATAAGAAATTCGAATCTTTATACCAATTAACGCGACATTTTTTAGAATGCTTGAACCAAATGAAACAGCTCTCCTGCCGGAAGGATTGCACGATAGTCTTGTGGGCGATGCCCAACGGGAACGAAAAGTTGTTGAAAAGCTGCTGAATAATTTTTCTGCTCATGGTTATGATCTGATTTTACCGCCGCTCGTTGAGTTTGAGGAAAGCCTTCTTCTTGGCCCTGGAAAAGCACAGTCCCGCAATATGTTTAGGCTTTTGGATCCCGCCTCCCAGCGCATGATGGGGGTCAGGACCGATATGACCGGACAGGTTGCCCGCATATCCCACACCCGGCTCGGTAATGCACCACGTCCACTTCGTCTTAGCTACGCTGGTGATGTGCTTCGAATTAAAGGCACACAGCTGCGTCCTGAACGACAGTTTAAGCAAGCTGGCGTGGAGCTGATCGGTCCGGCTGCTACGGAAGCATACGTGGAAATTATCCTTCTCGGCTATGAAGCACTAAAGGACGCCGGCGTTAATAGCTTAAGCGTTGATCTGGCGATGCCGTTATTGGTGCCGGCGATTTCAAAAGGGCTTGGCCTTGAAAAAGAAATTGGTGATCTGGTGCGCCGTGCACTTGACGCAAAAGATATTGGCGAACTTTCAAATATTGAAGGTGAAATCGGCAGCATTAGTCGCGCCCTGTTGAATGCGGCTGGGCCGGCGGACAAAAGCCTTGAAATCCTCAGAAACTTAAAACTCCCTCAAGAAGCACGAGAAATGTGTGATGAGTTGGAAAAACTTGTTGGCCGGCTTGGTGAAATTGCACCGGAACTCGTCATCACCATCGACCCGGGTGAGTATACTGGATTTGAATATCAGACAGGTATTAGCTTCAGTCTTTTTGCCAGTGGTGTGCGCGGTGAATTAGGTCGCGGCGGTCGCTATATGATCAACGCCGAACGCGGTGACGGAGAGCCTGCGACTGGGTTTTCGCTTTATCTGGATAGTCTGATGCGAGCGGTGCACGGTTTTGAGGCGGAAAAGAAAATTTATATTCCGTTTGCAAGTGACCGCGATCAGTTGAGCACGCTTCGCTCTCAGGGGTATAGAACCCTCCAAGGGCTTGAAAGTGTTTCGGATGTTGTTGCTGAGGCAAAAAGAATGGAATGTGATTATATTTGGCGCGATGGCCAGATAATTGAAATAACCGAATGAAAGGTTTGAGACGTGTCTAATGTTGTTGTAGTTGGCTCCCAGTGGGGGGACGAAGGAAAAGGTAAAATAGTTGATTGGCTTTCTGAACGTGCCGATGTGGTTGTACGTTTTCAAGGTGGTCATAATGCTGGCCATACGCTCGTAATTGATGGAAAGGTCTATAAGCTCAGCCTTCTACCGTCCGGGATTGTTCGCGGCGGTAAACTTTCGATAATTGGTAACGGTGTTGTCGTTGATCCCTGGGCGCTGGTCAAGGAAATGAAGAAGCTGGCTAGCCAGGGCGTGACCATTAACGCTGAAAGCCTGCTTGTTTCTGAAGGATGTGCCCTTATCCTTCCTCTTCATGGCGAACTTGATGGTATTCGTGAAGATGCTTCAAAAGCGCGTTCTGAATCCGGTCCGGTGATCGGTACCACAAGACGTGGTATTGGCCCGGCTTACGAAGATAAGGTAGCGCGTCGCGCGATCCGTGTTTGCGATCTTAAATCCGAAGAAACCGTTGCAAAACGTGTTGATGTGCTTCTTGCTCATCATAATCCACTGAGAAAAGGGCTCGGGTTTGAAGAAGTGGACCGCGACAATCTGATTTCTCAAATTATGGAAGTTTCGAAACATGTTCTGCCGCTAGTTGGCGCCAGTTGGCGTGTGCTCGACGAAGCCAAACGCGACGGTAAGAAGATTCTATTCGAAGGCGCCCAGGGTATAATGCTTGATATTGATCACGGCACTTATCCATTTGTGACATCATCCAATGTCGTCGCCTCGCAAGCTGCTGGCGGTTCGGGTATTGGCGCAAACAGCCTTAATTATATCCTCGGTATCACTAAAGCATACACGACAAGGGTCGGGAGCGGACCATTTCCTACAGAACTGTTTGATGACGTTGGACAGGGACTCGGAGAGCGTGGCCATGAATTTGGCACCGTCACAGGACGCAGTCGCCGCTGCGGCTGGTTTGATGCGATCATGGTGCGTCAGGTTATGAAAATATCCGGGATTACCGGAATCGCACTTACCAAACTTGATGTACTTGATGGTATGGAAGAACTTAAAATCTGCGTTGGTTATGAGCTTAATGGTGAAAAACTTGATTATTTCCCGGCGTCAACCGATGATCAGGCAAATGTAACGCCGATTTATGAAACCATGAGCGGCTGGAGCGAGAGCACATTTGGTGCCCGTAGTTGGGTCGACCTTCCTGCTCGTGCAATTAAATATGTGCGCCGCATTGAGGAATTGATCGAAACACCAGTGGCAATCCTTTCCACAAGCCCAGAACGTGAAGATACAATTCTGGTTAAAAACCCGTTTGAAGGCTAACTACTGATCTATTGTGACCATGCCGTCTTCTTCGGCGGCGCTTTGCATGGCGGCTTGCAGTTTTTCGAAGGCGCGTACTTCGATTTGGCGAACCCGTTCGCGGCTGATGTTATATTCAAGGCTTAGTGTTTCAAGAGTTTTCGGCTCGTCGCTTAAGCGACGCTCTGCAATGATATGCTGCTCGCGTTCATTTAGTGCACGCATGGCATCTGCCATGAGACCCCTTCTATAATCCATTTCTTCGGACGCAGCATAGGCTGTTTCCTGATCCGGGGTATCTTCATCGACAAGCCAGTCTTGCCATTCGCCTTCAATATCAGCGCGCATTGGTGCATTCAGAGAATGATCAGAACCTGCCATACGGCGGTTCATTTGCACCACTTCATCTTCTTTGACATCTAATCTTGTAGCAATCTCTTTGACTTGATCTGGATGGAGATCACCTTCGTCAACCGCTTCGAGTTGACCTTTAATGCGTCGCAGATTAAAAAACAGTTTTTTCTGAGCTGCTGTGGTGCCGATTTTTACCAGTGACCATGAGCGAAGAATATATTCATGGATAGACGCTTTAATCCACCACATGGCGTAAGTCGCAAGTCTGAAGCCTTTGTCTGGATCAAACCGTTTTACCGCTTGCATCATGCCCACATTACCTTCGGAAATAAGATCACCGACTGGCAGGCCATATCCACGGTAACCCATGGCGATTTTGGCAACCAGGCGCAGGTGTGATGTTACCAACTTATGAGCAGAATCGGTATCACCGTGTTCTGTCCATGCCTTGGCGAGCATAAATTCTTCATCCGGCTTAAGCATTGGAAATTTGCGAATTTCATGCAGATAGGCTGTTAAACTGCCTTCCGGTGTTAGTGTCGGTAAATTATTATTTGCCATTTTGAGATTTACCTCTGATCCTTTTTTTCCATCTTTTAGCCTAGCGAAACATTAGGGCGGTAATTAGGCGGCCTCTAACGCTTTAATAAGGCGTTTCATATCATTTGGTAATTCTGTCTCAAAAGTCAAGGCCTCCTTGGTGGCAGGATGCGTAAAACCGATCAAATAAGCGTGAAGTGCTTGGCGCTTAAAATCGGCAAGAGCTGCTTTTGCTTTATCGGTAAAATTCTTTTGCGGATTGTTTCGCCGACTATACAGCGGGTCGCCGACCAATGGATAGCCTTCGTGGGCCATGTGCACACGTACCTGATGTGTCCGGCCTGTTTCCAAACGGCATTCCACGAGTGACAGGCTGGGTGCCAGACCCTGCTTAACATTTTCCCGTGAAGTGATTTTTCTTGGTGGTTCTAGCCTTTTGATCACTTTATAATGGGTAATCGCATGTTTACCACTGGGGTTGACCGCTATCTTCAATCGGTTTTTTTTATCACGTTTAAGCGATAAATCTATGGTGCCGCTGGTTGGGTTTGGTACGCCCCAACATACCGCCATGTAGGCACGTTCCATACTATGCTTTGCAAACTGTTTTGACAGACCTCTATGGGCGATGTCGGATTTGGCAACCACCATCAGGCCACTGGTGTCTTTATCTATCCTGTGGACTATCCCCGGTCGTTTAACGCCATTGATTCCAGACAGACTATCACCGCAGTGATGGATAAGCGCGTTGACCAGCGTGCCAGTGTTATTACCCGGTGCTGGGTGCACCACCATCCCGGCGGGTTTATAAAGTACCAACAAATGTTCATCCTCATAATGGATGTCAAGCGGGATATCCTCGCCTTCTGGTTCCGGATCGATTATCTCTGGTATTTCTATTTTAAAGCCGTCGAGGGGTTTGACTCGGTAGGATGGGTCATCAATAATTTTATTGCTTCCGAGCATTAAAACTTGACCTTCCACGATCAGGCTTTTAAGACGGGAACGACTAATGTTATCCAGTTTGATGCTTAGGAACTTGTCAAGGCGTAGGCCTTTATCTTCTTCCTCTGCCACTGTTTCATAAATATGAGGTGCTTGATTTATCATGTCAGTAGAACCAATGCCAAAAAATTACCGATTACTCAAGGGAATAGTGATTACTCTTGGAATATTAATTATTGCTATGGTGATTATCCTCGTGGTTGCGTCGGTCATGAAATATAATGATCAGAAGCGCGCTGAAGCGGCACTCGTTGAAAAATACCAAACAGCCCAAACTGTAAACCCAACTGAAGCGAAGCCGTTTGAGGTCAGCCTTGCACTAGAGCCAGGGCAGGAAATTATCTCTGTAGACAGCAGTGATAAGGGCATCCTCGTCAGTGTGGGCACAGGTGGTGTGGCCGATAAAATCCTGCTTATTGATTATAGTGGTAAAATTATCGGCACTGTAAACGTTAACTAGTCTTTGTCAGTCACAGGTAGTGAAAATTTAACCAAACCCTTCATTTTATTGGGATCAATGGGCTTGCCGCGGCGAAGAATGCTTATGCGCCCTGCACGGGCGAGCGATTTGGCTTGCTGCTTTACTGCAAGCATATATTTACGCCATTGGTCATCAGGGTCACTATCTTTGGCGCGGTCCTTGGCAATTTTAATAGCGATATCGTTGGGGCTCACAGTTTTACCATCTGCCACAGCATCCAGAATATAAAGTCGAACAGGGTCTTCTCTCTCTTCAACTTCTTCAATTTGGTCATTTACATCAGTCATGTTCGCCGTTTAACATGTTTTAAGTGCAGATGCACGAATTTTTAAAAGGCATGTCAGGAAGAATTAATATAGATGTCGTTTGTATATTTACCTTGGGGAATATTAATTGGACTGATCATGGCGGCTCCCATCGGCCCGGTTAATATTATTTGTATCCGCCGGGCAATGACCAAGGGACCCATGAACGGATATGTTGTGGGTCAGGGGGCTGCTCTTGCAGACGGAATGTTCGGAGCCCTTGCCGCATTTGGTCTTACCGGTCTTACCCAAGTGATTAACGCCTACAACGGCTTTATCCAGATCATCGGTGCGATTGCGCTGGTCGTGATCGGGGTTAAGCTATGGTTCAGTCATCCTCATGTGGATGATGTGGAAGATACGTTTAAAGACAGGATGAAGGCGGCGGTCGGAACATTTCTTCTGACCCTGACCAATCCGCTCACGGTTCTCGGGTTTGTCGCTATATTTGTTGGACTGGGTTTTGGTGATATGGGGGATAATTTGACCAACGCGGCTCTTATTTCCGCCGGCATATTGATGGGGTCATCGTTATGGTGGGGTATCATCAGTTTCTTCTCCGCCAGTGTTTCAAATAAACTGGCGGATCATCATTTGGAAAAAATTAACAAATTATCGGCAGCTATTCTTTTTATCTTCGCTGCGGCGGCGCTGGGCCGAATGGTTTTCTAAAACTTTCCTCTGGCGATAAAGGCTCCGTTTCTGAAATCCGGCTTATTATATTGAAACGGCGTGCCATCAGGGTTGGTAACCGAACCGCCCGCAGCGTTCAAGATGGCGTGACCAGCTGCTATATCCCACTCCATGGTCGGGCCGAACCTCGGATAAACGTCCGCGTGACCCGCTGCAACGACACAAAATTTTAAAGAACTTCCTGCTGAGGTTTTCTCTTTTACATTGAGCTCTTCGAGAAACGCCTTTGTTTCGTCATCGAGATGAGATTTGCTGGCGAGAGCGGTTAGGTTTTTCTTATCTGCTTTTCTCACTTGGATTGGCATTTCGACGCCAACACAGACACCGTCTTCCACTTTTTGAATGGTGGCGGTATTTGGGTCTCTTGCAATATAGATATCGCCGCAGGCTGGTGTATAAATAATACCAAATGTTGGCCTTCCGTTTTCGATGAGCGCAATATTCACGGTGAAGTCTGTCCCACCAGCAATAAATTCTTTAGTACCGTCAAGTGGATCGACCAGCCAGAATACATCAGTCACATCGGGAATGTTGCCTTCACTGGCGCTCTCTTCTGCGACGATAGGTATTCCTGGGGCAATTTCTTTAAGATCACGTAGTATGATTTTCTCGGCGGCCTGGTCGGCTAATGTAACTGGTGAGCTGTCTTCTTTGTAGCTCACGCCAATTTTTCCGCTACGTATTTCCATTATTTTTTCGCCAGCTTCGATCGCGGTCAAGCGTAATTTCTCACAGTAAAGATCGTAGGAACAATTGCTCATGCTTTGTATCTGCCTATAGTGGGATGCCCCGTTAAATTTGAGTTGTCGTTTTGATTATGATCAGTATTATAGGTAGCTAATATGCCGAACCGCAAGATAGAAAGTTGATTAATGAAAGAATTAGATTTCGCCGCACTGTTATGCTCACGCCTTTGCCATGATTTGATAAGCCCTGTGGGGGCAATTTCAAACGGCATCGAAATACTTGCCGATGAGGATGATGAGGCCATGCGCCTAGAAGTCATAAAACTGCTTGAATTAAGTGCAGGTCAGACCTCGAATAGGCTAAAATTTTACCGTTTGGCTTTTGGTGCAGCGGGCGGCATTGGCTCGCAAGTTCCGATCCGAGATGCAAAAAGTGCGACAGAATCGTTATTCGAAGGAACGCCAATTTCTCTCAACTGGAATTCTGAGATCGGAGAGCTGGATAAAAGCGCTGTAAAACTCATCATGAATATGATCCTCGTCGCCAGCGAAACTTTAATCCGCGGTGGGGATCTCATGGTCAATATTACTGCTCGGGCTGATAAAATAAATCTAGAGGTGTCCGTCCGTGCCGACAGAGTGATTTTTCAGGACAAAGCAAGGGAAATGATATGTGGCGCCGTCGATCAGATGGAAGCAGATCCCAAGCTTGCGCCAGCATATTTGGCGGCCAGAGTGGCGGGAGAAATGCAAAGCAAGGTCGATTTTACAAATCACAACGAAAATAGTTTCACATTAAACACTTATATTTAATACATCTTTTAAAACGCAGCATCAGATTTAAAAATTATTTAATACATAAAGCAAAAAATTAGTAAAAGCTTTACTTCATTTTAACCAATTTCCTAGAGATTAGATGACGGTATACCCGTAATCTAGTAATAAAGGTAATAGGCATGGATGATTTACTGAATGAGTTTTTAACGGAAACATTTGAAAGTATTGAGGTTGTTGACGTAGAGTTGGTTGAACTTGAGAAAGATCCTAACAACAAATCAGTTCTCGATAATATCTTCAGATTAGTACACACAATAAAAGGAACTTGTGGTTTCTTAGGTCTCCCTCGTCTTGAGGCGGTTGCTCACTCCGGCGAAAATGTACTTGGAAAATTTCGCGATGGTGAAATGGACGTCACGCCGGAAGCTGTGACACTTATTCTCAATGCACTTGATCGAATTAAAGAAATCTTGGACGGTCTTGAACAAACGCAAGAAGAGCCAGCGGGTGATGATAGCGAAATTATCAATCAGTTAAATGCCATGGCTGAAGGAAAAACAGTTGCAGCAGTAAAAATTGTCGAGCCAGTTGAAGCGCCGATAGAAGTTTCTAACGTGCGTCCATCAGTACCTGGCGAGGCAACACTTGATGAACTTGAAGCTGCATTTCTTGCGGCACCTGGTCCAGATGATGAAGAGCTCGCAGAAGAAGTGGTTTCTGGAGGCAAGCTCGAAAGCGTTGGCGGTGTTGAAACCGTTTCTGTACTCTCTCATCTTTTCCATAACCGCATTTCCTCCGACGCATCGCTGAATGAATTACTCAAAGGCGCGGACCTCAGAAAAAGTAAAAAGGCTGTGGAAGAGTTTTTCACATCTTGTTTGCAAAATGAGAAATGTGACGAAGGACTTGTCGAAACTGCGTTTGCAGACTTTATCAATAATGGCATTGCCGAAGATCAATTCTACAACACGACAAAGCATCTTGAAAGTGTCTGTGAGGAAGTAGGTATGTCGTCAATCGATGCAGAGTTTACCAAAGAAATTTATAGCGAGACATCTAAGAAGATGCTTGAGGCAGCAAAGAAAAATATTGATGCTGCCGAGACACCTAAAAAGGCGGAAGTTGCCACAAAAAGCGGCGGAAAAGAAGGTAGTATTGCCAACCAATCAATACGTGTGGCAGTTGATGTCCTCGATAATTTGATGAATATGGTGAGCGAGCTTGTTCTGACCCGTAATCAGCTCATGCAGATCTCACGACGTTCCGGTGAAAATGAATTTGAAATTCCATTGCAGCGGTTAAGCCAGTGCACCACCGAACTTCAAGAAGGTGTTATGAAAACGCGGATGCAACCGATTGGAAATGCATGGTCGAAGCTGCCGCGTATCATTCGAGACCTCCAAATGGAACTCGGCAAAAAAATAGAGCTTCAGATGCTTGGTGCGGATACGGAACTAGATCGTCAGGTGCTTGAACTGATCAAAGATCCACTCACTCACATGATTAGGAATTCAGCCGACCATGGTGTTGAAACAATTGAAGACCGCATTGCTGCCGGCAAAAAAGAAACTGGTACAATTCGCCTGAATGCGTTTCATGAAGGTGGTCAGATTATTATTGAAATTTCCGATGACGGAGCAGGTCTACCAGTAGAAAAACTAAAAGCAAAAGCCTTGGCCAACGAGTTGGCAACAGAAGAAGAAATTGCTGAAATGTCTGATCAGCAAATTCAACGCTTTATTTTCCATGCTGGTTTCTCAACGGCAGCACAGGTAACAAGTGTCTCGGGCCGTGGTGTGGGTATGGATGTTGTTCGGACCAATATTGAAAAAATTGGTGGTACAATTGAGTTAAAATCAACCGAAGGAAAAGGTACAACATTCTTTATCAAAATACCGCTTACTTTGGCAATTGTGTCTGCTCTTATCGTCGAATCTGGTGACGAACGATATGCTATCCCACAGATTAGTGTTCTTGAGCTGGTTCGTGCGTCAGGCGATTCAAATCATAATATCGAATATATCAATTCAACACCTGTTTTAAGGCTTCGCGACAGATTATTGCCGCTTCTACATCTTAACAAAATTCTTGGTTTTGAAGAAGTCAATGAAGAGCAATCAGGTGAAAATACGCGCGAAGAATTCATCATTATTACACAGGTTGGTGACTTTACATTTGGTATCGTTGTTGATCAGGTATTTGATACTGAAGAGATCGTGGTTAAGCCCGTTGCTCCGATATTGAGAGATCTGAATGTGTTCTCTGGTAATACAATTTTAGGGGATGGTACTGTTATTATGATCCTTGATCCAAATGGAATTGCTAGCGAAGCCAACGAGGCAATGGCCGATCTTGCCGATCAAAAAGCCGAGGAAGACGAAACGAATGCTTTGGCTACCTTCGATGACAAAGAAGCTATCCTTCTTTTCCGTGCTGGTGGTGAAACCAAACGTGCTGTTCCTCTTTCTCTGGTGTCACGCTTAGAGGAGATTGACGTTAGCAAGATTGAAGTCTCCGAAGGTAACAAAATGGTCCAATATCGCGGTAAACTTATGCCGCTTGTATTGATCAATGACCAATATGACATTAAATCGGAAGGCCGTCAACCGATGCTCGTCTTCACCGATGACGACAAAGCCATGGGAATTATCGTCGATGAGATTTCCGACATTAAAGAAGACCGGATTAACGTTGAGTTGGATTCAAAAGCCGTTGGCCAGCTTGGCACAGCCATTGTAGATGGCATTGCCACTGAAGTGATCGATATTGCTCACTACTTCGAGAAAACATTTAATAACTGGCAGATGGGCATGGATGTTATGCCAGACGTGGTAACCTCAAGGCGCAAAAACATTCTAATAGTTGATGACAGTACCTTCTTCCTGAACTTGCTGAAACCACTGCTTACAGCGGCAGGATATAATGTCACGATTGCAGCTACGGCAAGTGAAGCTCTTGAGCTTCGCGAGCAGGGATTTGATTTCGATCTGATCGTTAGTGATATTGATATGCCAGAAATGAACGGTTTCGAATTCGCCGAAGAAGTAAGAGAAGAGGGAATTTGGCAGGAAACACCAATGGTCGCTCTTTCTGCTAACAGTTCAGAGAAGAGATTTGAACGTGGGCGCGAGGCTGGCTTCGATAATTATGTTGAGAAACTTGATCGTGATACGCTCCTCAAAGCCATCGAAGAGCAAATCAGTGATCAGGAAAATGCAGCTTAACTTGTTATATAATAAGAGTTATTTCAAAGGATAGAATATGGAAGTTTTAAATAAAAATGATTATGTAACAATCTGGCTTGATGGTCAAATGTGCGGTATTCCGGTTTTGGAAGTGCACGATGTGCTTTCGAGACAAGTTATTACAAAAATTCCGCAAGCTCCATCTGCGGTCGCGGGTGTTCTAAATCTGCGTGGCCAAATCGTAACTGCGATCAATCTTAGAAAAAGACTGAGCCTGAGCGACCGTGAAGAAGATGCTGAAGAGATGAACATTGTAGTTGAGTATCAGAACGAACCATACAGTTTGATCATTGATAAAGTTGGTGATGTACTTTCTCTCTCGGAAGACGCATTCGAAAGAAATCCTGTGACCCTTGAATCATGTTGGCAGGGTGTTTCAAACGGAATATACCGTCTCGACGAAGATCTTCTTGTCGTATTGGATATCGAAAAGCTTCTCACACTTGGCGAAGCAAAAGCGGCCGCATAAATAATCCAGGTGTAAGAACCTATAAATTTGGAAATATAAAATGAAATCGTGTCTCGTCGTTGATGATTCTAAAATCATTAGAAAAGTTGCAAGAAGAATTCTAGAAGAGCTGAATTTTGACATCAAAGAAGCTGTAGATGGGCAGGATGCCTTGGACAATTGCAAAGGATCCATGCCTGATGTTGTGTTACTGGATTGGAATATGCCGGTAATGAATGGTCTCGACTTTCTAAAAGCCCTCCGCAAGACTGAGGGTGGCGCAGATCCAATTGTTGTTTTTTGTACCACCGAGAATGACATGTCCCATATTAGTGCCGCTATATCAGCCGGTGCAGATGAATATATAATGAAACCATTCGACCGTGAAATCATTGAATCAAAATTTGTACAAGTCGGATTAATATAAAGTGAACAGCCTCCCTTTGGAAAAAAATAAAAATAAAAGCGTTCAATCAAGATCGGGTCCCTACCGGGTGATGCTTGTTGATGACTCGTCGGTGATCAGAGGTCTACTTACCCGCTGGTTGGGAGCAGATCCCGCTATTGAAATAGTTGGCAGCGCTGCAAACGGTCAAGCGGCATTAAATTCATTGGACCGCATTGACCCGGAAATTATTGTTCTGGATATTGAAATGCCAGTAATGGACGGATTAACGGCGCTTCCACAGATATTAAAAGCAAAACCGGATGTTCAGGTTCTGATGTCTTCGACACTGACCGCCAAGAATGCCAAGGAAAGTTTACGCGCCATGTCTTTGGGTGCGGCAGATTACGTTCCAAAACCAACAACAAACCGGGACGTTATAGCTTCAAAATCATTTCAAACCGAAATTATTGAGAAGATAAAAAGTCTCGCGGAAGCGAAAAGAAAACAGCTTGGTCACAAACCATTCGGTGGGGCTAACTCGGCGGATTTGGTTCCGAACAAAGATATTAAGTCAAAGAGTGCCAATCTTAATTTACCCAGAACCGTCAAAGCTTCTTTGGTTGTTCCAAAAATTATTGGCGTTGGAAGCTCAACTGGTGGGCCGCAGGCCCTACTGAAATTTATCAACGGAATAAAAGACAATCTCTCTCTACCTGTTGTTATCACACAACACATGCCAGCATCATTTACCAAAATTCTTGCCGGTCACTTGAGTAAAGCAACAGGTTTGATATGTGAAGAAGCTGAAGATGGAATGCTTCTCAAGCCAGGTCAGGTGTATATTGCACCAGGTGATCATCACATGCTCGTCATAAAAGAGAATAACAATTGCTATGTCAGTCTTAATCAGGATGCACAAGAAAATTTCTGCCGTCCTGCCGTTGATCCGATGTTCAAAAGTCTGTCGGAAGTCTACGGGCCCGCGGTTCTAGGTGTGGTTCTCACCGGCATGGGCCATGACGGTCTTGCCGGAAGTAAAGTGATAGTAGAAGGAGGCGGAACAATTATTGCTCAGAATGAAGAAACAAGTGTTGTTTGGGGCATGCCAGGTGCGGTGAGTAACGCAGGAATATGTCACTCCGTTCTTCCATTAGAAGAATTAGGTTCAAAAGTACAGAGATTGACAAAGGGGGGCAGATGATGAGATCAGAAGATTTTGAATTGATCAGTGGTCTGCTTAAAGAAAGGTCCGGACTGCTTCTTCCGAAAGATAAAGTTTATCTACTGGAAAGCAGACTAACACCGATTGCCCACAAACGTGGCCTTGAGACACTCGACGATCTTGTCAACGAAGTGCGCCTTAAACGCAAAGAGGACCTGCTTACGGAAATAACCGAAGCAATGACAACAAACGAGTCGTTCTTTTTTCGGGATACAAAGCCATTTGATCTTTTTAGAGATACCGTTCTACCACAGTTTTTGGAAAGTCGGGCCAGTAGAAAAAGAATTCGTATCTGGTGTGCTGCGGCATCGACTGGGCAGGAGCCTTATTCTTTGGCGATCATTTTAAAAGAAATGGAAGCGAGCCTCGCAGGATGGAATATTGAAATTGTTGGAACTGATATATCTGAGGAAGTTCTCGATAAAGCCAAAGCTGGTCTTTTCTCACAATTTGAAGTCCAGCGCGGTCTACCTATCCAGTTGCTGATCAAATATTTCAATCAGGTTGGCGATCTTTGGCAGATTTCAGATGAGATCAGGAATATGGTCAGTTATCGGAAATTTAATCTTCTAGATTCGTTCGCACTGCTTGGGTCATTTGATGTTATTTTCTGCAGAAACGTACTGATCTACTTTGATCAGCCGACTAAGACTGAAGTACTTGAAAAAATGAGGAAGCTTATTCCAGATGATGGCACGCTATTTCTTGGTGCCGCTGAAACGGTCTTGGGCATAACCGATAAATTTAAACCTGTTCAAGGACAGCGTGGGCTTTATTCTACTGCCGACGCCAGCACCGATGTCATCGGAAAATTAAGAGCCGGATAACCCATAAATCAAAATTAAAAACCAACCCGTCAAATATCAACTCTGGCGGGTTTTTTTATAAACTGAAAAAAGGCTAATTCAAATTAATGAACTAGCCTTGAAGTTGTATTTTAGCGAAATCTGTTATTCTTTTTCTTATCCCGCTTCAGCTATTGAGCCATCTTCTTCCTCTGGATCGCGAAGCACATAGCCACGTCCCCAAACGGTCTCGATATAGTTTTCGCCGCTGATGGAAGCGAGCTTCTTGCGTAGTTTACATATAAACACATCAATGATTTTAAGCTCAGGTTCGTCCATGCCACCGTAGAGATGATTCAGGAACATTTCTTTTGTAAGTGTGGTGGTTTTGCGAAGCGAGAGAAGCTCAAGCATGGCATATTCCTTGCCAGTGAGGTGAACACGCTGGCCATCAATTTCCACTGTTTTCTTGTCTAGATTGACTGAAAGTTTACCAGTGCGAATGATTGATTCTGCATGACCTTTTGAACGACGGATTATGGCTTGAATTCTTGCCACAAGCTCTTCTTTATAAAATGGTTTTGTAAGATAATCATCAGCACCAAAACCAAGGCCTTTAACCTTATTTTCTAGCTCGACCATACCTGAAAGAATGAGAATAGGAGTGGTAACTTTAGAAAGGCGAAGTTTCTTCAACACGTCATATCCGTGCATGTCTGGAAGATTTAGGTCCAGTAGAATGATATCATAATCATAAAGTTTCCCAAGATCGATACCTTCTTCCCCCAAGTCAGTGCTATAAATATTAAACCCCTCGGCTGAAAGCATTAGTTCAATGCTTTTTGATGTTGAAGGATCATCTTCTATGAGTAAAACCCGCATATTTAGGTTCCTTTCTTATTATTATTAACCATTTCTTGGTTCTGTTAACTATTTAACGTTAACCATTCTTAACACATCTGGTTAATAAATAGTTACCAATCTTCAAATAGTGGTTGTTTCATAAGGTGATATTAATGAATATTTATAAATGATAAAGAAACGAATGTAGAATAACACATTGAAAGTAAATAAAAAAATAGATTTTCATGGAAAAATAATTTATAATAATTTGCAAATAAATAAAGTTAATTTTTATTATTATATTTTGGATTTTATACGAATAAAAGCGTATAATTTATTAAATTCAGAGAGAATCTATGGATAATATAAGCCGTTGCAAACATTAAAGACCGAAATAGAGCGAATCCAGTCGAATAAGATTTATGGCCGCGTTATGGGAATTCAGGGCCTGCTTGTTGAGGTGGCTGGTGCCCAGCGCAACATGAGCATCGGCTCGCGCGTGAATGTGTTGTCACGTACAGAACAAATAATTCCCTGCGAAGTTGTGGGATTTAAATCTGACAGGGCGCTGCTGATGCCTTATTCAATGCTCGACGGGGTCGGTGTTGGATGTAAGGCGTTTATCGAGAGTGATATTGCCCATGTTCATCCGTGCGATGCATGGCTTGGACGTGTGGTCAATGCAATGGGCGAACCCATTGATGGTAAAGGTCCGATTAAACTGGGCCCAGTTGCTTATCCGGTCAGAAACTCACCGCCGCCGGCGCATCTTCGTGGTCGGGTCAAGGGTAAGATGGACCTGGGTGTTCGTTCCATAAACACTTTTGCCACATGCTGCAGAGGGCAGCGTATGGGTATTTTTGCGGGCTCAGGGGTCGGTAAATCCATTCTTCTTTCCATGTTCGCCAGATACACCGCCTCCGATATAACTGTGATCGGCCTTATTGGTGAGCGCGGTCGAGAGGTGCAGGAGTTTCTAGAAGACGACCTCGGTGAAGAAGGTCTCAAGCGTAGCGTGGTTGTGGTTGCCACGTCCGATGAAACGGCATTGATGAGAAGACAGGCGGCATACCTCACACTGACGGTTAGCGAATATTTTCGTGATCGGGGACAGGATGTCCTGTGCCTTATGGATAGTGTGACAAGATTTGCGATGGCTCAAAGGGAAATCGGACTTGCTGGTGGGGAGCCGCCTGCGAGTAAGGGTTACACTCCGACAGTATTTTCAGAACTGCCGAAACTTCTTGAACGGGCTGGCCCGGGAATAAATCACGGATCTATAACTGGTCTCTTTACGGTGCTGGTAGAGGGTGATGATCATAACGAGCCAGTGTCCGATGCGGTGAGGGGAATACTTGATGGTCATATCGTACTTGACCGTTCAATCGCCGAGCGGGGCCGCTTTCCAGCTGTGAATATATTAAGATCGGTGAGCCGGACGATGCCAGGCTGTAACAGCGATGAGGAAAACGAACTTCTTGCCACAGCACGAAAATATATAGCCGATTACAATGATATGGAAGAAATGATTCGTTTAGGTGCCTACAGGCCTGGTGCAAACAGAGAGATCGACGAAGCGATCTATTTTCATCCGGAACTTGAAGGATTTCTAACTCAAACCAAGGATGAACAAAGTAATTTATCTTCTGGATACGAGTTGTTAAGTAATATACTGCATAATCGTCCACAGTTTGAGAATAGTGAGACAGAAGAATAAATCCTCGTGAGTATGGGGTGGAATAAAGAGAGTAACAGGTATGGCGAAAGGACTAAGCGGCATCATTCGACTTCACAAATGGCAAGTTGATGAGAAACGCCGTCAGATTACAGAATTGGAAGTTATGAGAAACGAGCTTGTCGAAAAGCTCGAAAAGCTTTTGTGTGATCTGGAAAGTGAAAAAGCCAATCTTTCAAAGTCAAATGTCGTCGATATCAATTATGCAAACTATGCATCCAATGTCATGAACCGCCGTGAAAATATTGACGCGTCTATCACCGAAGTTGATGTGTCCATTGAGAATATGAAAGACGAGCTTTCGGAAGCATTTAAAGAACTTAAGAAATATGAAATCGTCGAGCAGCGCGCTATAGAGCGTGAAAAGCTTGAACAAAAAAGGCGTGAACAGGACCGCCTTGACGAAATATCCATAAATATGTATCGCAATAGTGCCAAACGAAGTCGCAACTAATTTAATTCCGTGGTGCTTGAAAGTCAGCGAGGCCAGGCTGACGGTCCTCTAATCTCACCATAATGCCGTCACGTTCATAGATAACTTCCAGCCACATTGGTACCAGATCATTGTTGATGTTCTCAATAATGTTTAGGGTCATTTCCTCTGGGGTTCCCCAATCCTGACCAACGACTCTACGAATAAGAGATTTGAACTCTTGGTGATCTGCTATTAATTTGTCTGGTACCATCTTGACCCTTAACTGAACCGGCTCTTTTATTTCTACTACGATTAACCAATTTTTCCGGCTATCGGGGTTGGGGTAAGTTTTAAGCTGTGTGCTCATCTATATTTTTTTCTCATATTTTGTGTTGTGGGAAAGTGTTTCCAGCATTTTTCGTGCCGAAACTTCCGATGGTGAATTATCTATAACAACCAGTTCGCCGTCAAAGTTACTATTTTTAAGCGCATCATTATAGCGTCTCGAAAGCTTCATTTTTACGGCGAAGGGAATTGCGTTCGCAGATTTTAAAATGATATCAAGTCTTGTATTCTTTAGAAGTCCATCGACAAGTACCATACCAAACTGGCTGAATTTTAACTCCAGAATAAATCTTGTGGCCTTAATTTTGATTTCCCCATCTTCGCTATTCTTGCTCTGATTTTGCTTCTTTTGATCTTCGTCGACAATCTGTCTGGTAAGCATCGGCACAGCCGATATTTCAGAACCGTTCTGAAACGGGATAAGTAGAGGTCGCCATTCCCCAACGGGGCTTTCAGCACCAAGGCGGGCAATTCTTGTCAAATCACCGTTAATGTGGTCGATCACCTTTGCACCACCCAGTTGTTTTAATTTGGCGCTTACATCTGGACCAAGCCAGGCACGTGCCGGTTGCGGTGCTTTAAGAGCGCTTAAGAAAAAGAACATGCTGCTGGTGATTTGTTCTGGGCTTTGAAGGTTGGGAATGCGGCTTGACATGATCACTGCGGTAGTCGTGGAGGCGGAAGAGGTTAGCGCTGCCAGAGCCATTGAGATACTTGACCAGTCATCGGGTAATTGATCAAGAGCTTGTGGAACAAACTGCTCAATTCTGTCCATGAGTGGCGGCGATACGCTCCCCGGCACCTGCTCAGGCGCCGGGGCGGATGTCTGTGCTGTGCTGGTTGGCGCCTGTAAGCTTGTGGGAGTGGTTTGGGTGTTGCTTGATACGGCTAGTTTTGCCCTTTGATTAGCGTCTAATTGTGCAATCGGTTCATTCTGCGATGGCTGTTTATCAGATGCCACCGTAAAGCTTACGATGGTGCCGGGTATAAGGGGCGTATAGCTTTGCAGTTTCAATACCGTCGTCGGTGTTGCCAGATAATATGTATTTTTAGCACCACCCGCCTGACCTGCTAAGGTTTCAAATTTCTGTGGAGTGTTTTTCTGGTTATAAGGCGTGCCGGTTGCTTGATTTGCATCATGTCTTGCCGCTGCGTTTCCAGTAGACCTTTGCGTGGCGTCTATTATTATACCAGAAATTACAGCTTCATTAATCGGGGCTTGCGTATCAGGTGTGTCAACCGTAGCCGCAGGAGTATTGGGTGCTTGCGGAGTAACAGAAGACGCGGCTGTAATGACATCTTTTGACAGTTGTGCAGCCGCAACATCAGCCGTTTGAACGGTCGGCTGCGGGACTTGAGTAGATGTTTTCTCAACATTAGGAACAGCGATGGCTACAATATTTATATTGAGGTTCTGGCCTTGTTGAACATAATCAAGTGGCGTTAGCGCATTAATTTCCTTGATGACAGCTTCTGGTAGTCCAGGGGGCAGTGGGATAGGGGTTTTCGGTACCGCCTTGATCACTTGTACATTGATATTTTGTCCGAGGATTTGTTCAAGTGCCACTTGTGTGGGGGCTGTGGTAGCACTTGTGGCGTGATTTGTACTCGGGGCAGCAACTTCCTGAATAGACACGGTTGGTGAAAATCTTTGCGGACTTAAATTTGCAGTTTTGTCACTTTCGGGCTTGCTTGAGCCATAGACTGTGTAATTTGGTGACGTGGTAGGCAGAGGCAAATTATCAAGTTTGTCGGCGATCTCGCGTGCTATGCGCTCGGCCTTATAAAGCGTGGTTGCCTGATATTGTGACCTGACATCGTCCAGCGGTGTTTCTCTTGCGGGTGGTGTTGACGGGCTTGCTTGACCAGTATTGGCGGCGATATCGGTCAGGGTTAGTTGCACAGGAATAGCGACCGGCGCCGGAGCGTTTTCAATAGGTGGACGGAGAATTTCTGCCTTTATCTCTTTGTCGACGGTGACGACACGAATATTGAGATCGGCATCGGAGCGAATTTTCTTAAGGTCTTCTGCATATTGTTGATCTGCTTCAACCACGTAGGTTCCCAATTCAGAAACTAGGATCGTTCTACCTTCAGCATCATGGCCACTAACATTGGCGGTAAAATAACTTCCGGAATCGAGTTTGGCGAGGGTCGACGCAAGCGTAACTGCTGGATCGTGATGGGAAACCTGCTTTTCTACTTCGGCTTCTGTGGTTTGCTTACCAGCGTGTTGTTCGGCGGACTGTTTATTGGATGCGCTTTGATCAGAAGCCGCATTCAGCCTGCTAACGCGAGTATTTGTATCCTGCGTTTGAACATCCGGTGGTGGTTGCGTTATTTCACTCATCGACTTGATCCAGTTTAAGTGAACAATTATGCGTTTAGTCTACACCAGACTATAACTTTCTGGCAATTTCTATAACATTTTCTCCAGCACTACTTTGCGGATAGCGACTTAGAAGCGGGGTTTGCGAGCGGATTGCATCGGCCACATGCCTGTCTCTATTTATGATGCCCAGTAGTTTTGGTGATATATTGAGGAAATTCTGACAGACTTTCAGGATTTTATCGAATGCGCGCCGACCCTCGCTTTGATCTTCGGCCATATTAACAACGATTTGAATTTCAGCGTCATTATTTCGCATATTGTGAAGCTTGATAAACGCGTATGCGTCGGTAAGCGATGTTGGGTCTGCTGTTATGACTACGATAACCTTATCGGATGCTCGGGCTAGGGTCATAACCGAATTTTCGACCCCTGCACCTAAATCCATGATGGTATAATCATAATCCTGTGCCAAATTGCAAATGCGGGCTCCAAGATCAATGAGACGTTCCATTTTGAGAGAGGCGAGGGCGCCGCTTCCGGACTGACCGGATATCACATCAAAATTTAGCCCTGATTCCGCCTGTTTGTAGACAGCTTGCTCAAGCGTGATTTCATTTGATATCACTTCACCAAGATCATGTTGAGGCATAAGTCCAAGTTGAATATCGACATTTGCGAGGCCAAAGTCACAATCAAATAAAAGTGCTTTTCTACCTTTCAAGGCAAGGGCATGACATAGGGTTGAGGCGAACCATGTTTTGCCAACACCGCCTTTGCCCGACGCAATTGTGATGAGGTTTTGTTCAAAACTGCTGGCGGGATTATTCATCTCTCATCTCTTTCTCAAAGCTAAATTTATTCTTTGTCGGTATTCTAGTGAGTAACTTAGCCAACTTTAGGGCATCCAACCCCTCAATCCCGTCACCGAGATACGGTGTTATTCCGACGCCTGCAAAAGCCATCTTGCCATTTTCCGCTATGGTGAGCATGCTGGCATAGCGTCTGGCGACATCGATTTTTGTTGTTATAAATCTTTTTACACCAAGTGCGGCGTAGGTTTCTGATATTTCGCGTGCTTCATAGGGGTCAATACCAGCTGGTGCAATCAGGATCGGCTCAACATCGCAAGCACTTAGAAAGCTGTGCAGCTCTGTTATTTCTTTGGTGTTGTAAGGATTATATCCCATGGTATCGATCAAAATAACTTCAT
>CAXBLS010000021.1:0-33024 GCA_963976585.1 uncultured Kordiimonadaceae bacterium | reverse complement strand
AACCTCTCTTATGCAAATACTTTAAATGGTCTCATAGGCTTCGACGGGGAACAATGTTGGCTATATGGCTTCGCAAATGATTATTGAAGGGCTGGGAAAGTTGATGCTGGATCAGTCGATTAATGATCCTGAATTTAAAAAAGTCGTGCCTGCGGAGTTGATCGAATGGTTTAAAACCGATGACGCAAAATGGTTTCGTGAAGAAGTAAGACTCGGCTTTGGTTCCGACATCTCGCCTGAGGAAGTCGCGGAGATATTTCTTTATGTCATTGCTAAGCGAGGCAGAAGGGCAATGATGCACCTATATAATTCGGGTTATTCATTATTATTAGGGTCTGATTTTCCGGGAAGTCAAACCTTTGCCAATCAACCTGGGCTTACTAGTTTTCGTGAATTGGAACTCATGGCGGACGCAGGCGTTTCATTGCGCGACGTAATGGCAGCAGCGACCATCAATAACGCAAAGCAATTTTCTATTGACGACGATTACGGTACCGTCACTGAAGGAAAAATCGCGAACCTGTTGATACTCAATAAAAATCCATTTGATGATGTAAAAGCATGGAATGATATTGATAAGGTTATTTTGCATGGACAAGAACATGACCGCGATGAATTTTTAGCGAGTGCGAATTAGACAATAGTTACAACTATCATAAAACGAGATGAATGACCGCTTTGAGTTGGAAGGGGGATTTGAATGATGATTTCTTGTTTGTTAAGGGTGCTCTAGCACCTCGGGCTTTGAGACGGCTTTTCCGTCTTGATTAAAAAACGGCGAAGGTCTGTGTTTTCCTAGCAGGCGCCAGATAATCAACTTCCAGAATACGCGAAGGGTTGTAAGAAATGGAAAACCTTTGTTGTAGCGCTCTGGGGGTAGTTCTTTTTTGGCAAAGTTCCCTTGAACAAAAGTGGTAATGGGGCCAAGATTCTGGTCGCGAACGCCGTCGTCGTCCATGATATTATGTATAACACCGATAAACGCAATTCCGGCGCCGATAGTATTGCCGATCGGGGTATTGCAGCAGCCCGCGTACCAACGGTAGAGGCCTTTTTTCTTAAGTCGTACGCAGCGCAGGAGATCGCTGCCTTCGGTAAATTCAATCTGCGCTGGTGTCATTTGGAAAATATCGGTGCCACCATATTCATCCAGAACTGTTGCTTCTTGTTCCAGATACTTGGCGAATGCCTGACAATCGTCGCAGTAGCACATGGCACGAATACCATTTTGTGGTGTCACATCATGTGCAACACCCTTGACCTGACCGCATTGACATTTTAGTGGAATATCTACCATTTTTTTCTCTAAATTATGATGACCGTTATTGTTCTGATACCGTTCGCGCGGATTTTTCCAGTTGCGAATTTATGATGTTCGAAAGTTCTTGTGTTGACTTTAACGTATCTATCCATTGATCCAGATAGTTTTTAAATTTTTCATCCTTCTGAATGAGATATGCTTTTTGCGAACTGCTAAAGGGGGTGTTTGGATTTACTGCATCCAGCTCTGGATGTATTTTTTCCTGCACTATGGTTTCAATTGCGTCAGTGACCATGACATCAGCATCGCCAGAAACAATTTTGCGAAATACCGTTATATTTTCTTCATTTTCAATGAGGATGGCATTGTTAAAGTTTTCCCTTGCGAAACGCTCATTTGTCCCACCAGGATTAAAAATGACACGCACGTGTGGCTGATTAATCTCTGCAAGGGTATCAAAGCTGTCAGTTTCGCCGTCTCTGCTTATGGCCGCCTTGCCACCCTCGTGCATAGGACGCGAAAACATTGCGATGCTTTTCCTCTCCTCAGTAATGGTAATGCCGCTCATGCCAATATCAAATTTGTCTGCCATGAGATCATCCATCAAACTAGGCCATGTCGTGCTAACAAATTCCACTTTGACATTGAGGGATTTTGCAAGTTCATTGGCAAGTTCAATGTCGACACCAGACAATTTGTCACCGTTCAAATATGAAAACGGTAGATAATCGCCAGTGGTGCCCACACGTATAACACCATTTTCTTCTATGATATCAAGACGCGAGCCATCTAAAGATGATCTGCTGTTCGCACTCTTATCATCGAATTGTTCACAACCATTCAATGATAATGCAAAGATTATGACTAGTAATATGTTTCTAATTTTCGTCACCTCGAAAAGCTGGTCTCTGATATCACATAAATACTATATGTTTCAATAAACTGCGATCATATCCCATTGATAAGAAGAAATTTTTGACTTTCCTTTCGATCCTTTCAATTGGTATTTTTCAGTTTTCCGTTGCTCTATTTTATTTTTCAGTCTCAAATAACTCTTTTTCGTTATACCGTGATCAAGCGCGACATCCAAATGAGAAAGGGCTTTTCTATAGCGCTTTTTGTTATATTCCGCTTGTGCCATGCGGTACTGGTAGTTTGGATTTGTCATCTGACTATTTTCAGCATTCTTTTCGTAATATTCAGCTTTGCTTTTATTGCCCATGGTTAGATATAAAACTGCCATATTGGCATTGGCCGTATAATTTTCCTGATCAAGATCAAGGGCATTTTCATAGGCCAGCTTTGCATAATTATAATGGCCTTGCTGTTTATACAAAACTCCCAAATTTACCCATAAATCTGGTTCCTCAGGTGTTAAAGAAATGCCCTTGGCAAAATAAAGAAAAGCTTTACTTCGGTTGCCATTCAATAAATTTTCTGCACCAATATTGCTATAATAGAGTGCCAACGCGTGCGGCAGAGTGAGGGTGCGCGAATTCAAGTCTTGGGTTGCATTAATTTCATTAATATCAAATATAGATCCGGCATCCGCACCATTTTTTACACGCAGATTAATATGGCGCCAAACTTTATCAATTTTCCCCGATTTCGGACTCCAGTCTAGTGGAATATCTACTTCCTGATACTCAAATAAAATATCAGCCTTGTCTGCAAATGATGAATATAAATAACTAAATGCAAGGCAATTGCCTAATTTGTTTTCAAAAGCGCCTCTTGCTGTAAATGTTTTTGACACATCATACTTCATTCCGAAAATATCGTCGTCAAACAGCACGCGGTTCAATTGTCTGGCCCTGTATGGTTCCTCCACTTTGCTCAGAACATATTTATCGAGGAAAAGCTCCATTTCGTCAGTTAATGCCAGAATGTTATCGTCAGGAAGGTTCTCCGTTGATAGCGGGGCTCCGAGGATGACTTCTCCTGATAACAGATCAGCTTGTGTAACGGGTTCATCGAATTGCTTTAGGGACGCGGAACTGACCGAACCAAATTGTTTATCGGATGTCGTGCAAGCTCCGATCGACATAATCATTAATGTTAAAATAAAGTTTTTCATAACATCTCCACCCAAATAATTGCAGTAACCGCACTTATATCTTAGGCGAAAAAGCATGATTTTACAACTATTTGCGCGGTTCGCATCTGGCAGGTATCAAAATCTGTATAAATTATTCAGAATTTCGGTCGATGAACACACTGACGGTGGCGATGCCATCCGGGTTAAGGCCGATGTAACTTACGGTGGCGATGTTGCCGCGAAAAACGGGTCGCTGGGACGGATCGAAATATTGATTTGGCTTTAGCGGTCTGATCGCGCCCATGTTGCCGAGCGACAGCAAATCTCCCGCTTTTAGAGGTCGTCCACGTTTTAGGAGTTGATCGCGTAGATGCCTAGCACGGTAAAGAGGGTCATAGGCATTTTTGATCGATCCTTTG
This sequence comes from uncultured Kordiimonadaceae bacterium, assembly GCA_963976585.1. Taxonomy (GTDB): domain Bacteria; phylum Pseudomonadota; class Alphaproteobacteria; order Sphingomonadales; family Emcibacteraceae; genus Pseudemcibacter. Next base: position 29,306 of record CAXBLS010000021.1, on the reverse strand, counting down.
GCAAGCAGTTCGCCATTTTCATTAGTCATTTGGAAGTTAAAATTATTTAGTCTTTCTACCCACTCGGCAGTTGCTTGCGTTTCGATCAGTTCGCCAATGATCGCGTTTCTAAAATCATAATTTGTCGCTATCCCGCCAACATTTGAGCTACCGTCAGATGGTTGCAGTAAATCAGGCATTTCGATGAATGGACGAAAGCCGGAGAGGGCGGCAAGAATTTCCAAATCTGTCTGCGCATCATTGATGGCATCACTCGCCACCACGGCGGCAAAATCCGCCTCAACGAAGCTCATATTGCAGCAATCAACCGAGATATGTGCTCCGCTGTTATGAATGCCTTTTGAAAACATTACGGCCGTGACGGGGCCGCTTAATCCCGCCACGGGTCCGTTATCATATTGGCCTTTGGCAAACGTGCCGACTTTATAGCCAGCAACTGATCCCTGTGTTTTTAAAAGTTCAGCGACATAAAAGTCTGCGATCTGATATGCAACGTCTTCAGTTATATCATCCGCAGCTATCGGCGAAATCGGTTTCGCCTGATTGAAATTTTCAATGAAACTGATTGCGAGCTTTTGCTGATCAGAAGGATCAGCTAAATCAAATTCCTCTGCTTCAGAACCACCGCACCCGGCAAGTATTAAAAGGGTCGCTAAGACAATGAAAGGTTTCCCGCTTTGCATAATATTGTTAACCACTGATTAGTTGAGAGAAGCAAGCTTCATTCGGGCATCAGCGAGCGTTGCACGTTGAGAATTACCGCCCTCTGCATTTTCAATAAGAAGTGAGAAGTATTTTTTTGCCGCTTCCATGTTGCCGAGGTCATAAGCGCTAATCCCTGCGCCATAGATGCTGTTATAGCGACCAGGGGAGCGCTCTAGTGAAAGCTTGTAAGCAGCATGGGCTTCCTCAAATCGGGATAATTCAAAATACATGTCCCCGAGCAATTCTTCCGCGGGCAGGATATCCCCAGGATTTGAAGGCGCATTTTCGCTTGTTGCTTCTTGGCTCGCTGCTTGTTTCATCAGGGAAAGTGCGCTTTCAATGTCACCATTGGCAAAATGTTGCCATGCGCGGGCGCCAAGTAACTGGCTTTCTATTTTCATTCTGTAATATTCAAGACCGTTCATCGGCGGCAGTGTTTCTGCCATATTGGCTAACAACTCGATATCTGCAGTCGCTTCATCAGGGCGTCCAAGACGGGAAAAACCCATAGCTCGGGCAAAATGAGTATTGCCAATATCGCGTTTATCAGCGTCTATCCACGGAAAATGTGCCGGTGTTTTGGGCGCGAGCGTAATTGCCATCTCCCAATCTTTTCGTTCCAGTGAATTTCTGGCGGGAATTGCGGTATATGCATATGCAATTGCGCGCTGTCCGCTTTTTTCATATTCTTTGATATCAAGCGCAAACATTTCTTTCTCTAGTTCTGCGGCCGCTTCGTCGTCACCCTTTTGCAGATGGGCAAATACCAGATAATCCATGGCATGTGGATAATGTGAATTTACGGCCCCATTATCAATACAGATTTCAAGGGCGGTGCCCGCGGATATATTATTCCATTCTATTGCACTATCCCATTTTCCCAAGCGCGTATATGTATGGGTCATCATATGAGAGGCATGGGGGACTTTTGGTGTAATCTGACCGTAATGGTCCGCGACCTCAAGCGCACCGCTTGCCAAGTCCGCGGTGTCAAAGGCGTGAATAACATAATGATGTCCGCCTGGATGATTGGGCATGGATTTGAGCACATCAAGGGCGATCTGCCCTGCTTCAAGTCGTTCTGGATCATTTTTTGAAATCGCGACTTTAAAAAGTGCATTGAAGGCCTTTGCATCCATATCATCGGGCATTTTATTGGAAATATCGTCCCAAACAGCGGACATCTTGGCAAAACCATTGACCATGTTCAGGTCTTCGCTTGCCATATAAAAAGCTTCGGTGGTTCTTAAAAAATTCTGCTCGCGTTCTGTGATATTTTCAATTGACTGTCCTCTTCTTGTTAGCTCAAGTCCGCGCTGATAATCTTCTGCGGAAAGAGCATCACCCCAAAGCGGATGGATCATGACCATGGCTTGTCCCCAATAGGCCATCGCGCAGTTAGGGTCCTCATCATCAGCCATCGAAAATGCAAACTGTGCTTCCGGATACATCATGTTATGCATAAGCGCGACGCCGCGCTCAACCAGCGGACTTGCCTGTGCAGTACAGCTGGTTGGGAAGTTAACTTCACCAACCGGAGTTGATAGAAGGTCAAATTTTGGTCCGGTAGAGTTTTCTGAAACTTCAATCAAGGCTTCATCTGAAGCTTCGTCAATTTCGCTTTCAGAACTACAGCCCATGACCAAACTAATGCAACAGAAAGCCGTTAAAATCCATGCCTTGTTCATTTTTTATACCCTTTAAATTGTTTTTATGCATCACATGATTAGAGAAGGATGTGACGTTTTATATATAAAACTAACATTGTTATGTAAAACAAAGATAATTATATGAATATTTGATTTTAGCGCAAGAAAATTCACCTTTTTGACCGATGATCTGTGCTGAGTAAAAATTTGATTATCTTGAATATGGGGCTACACAAGGACGCCACGCTGAAATACCATTCACTATTGTTTAGAAACAAATAGATAAAGAATAATTGTCCCATACTGTTTGAGGACTATTCTTTCAATCCTCAAACGCATTCTTTGCAGCGTGACAAATACCCTTCGAAAAAACTCACTCATTCTGAATCGCGTATTTTGGAGGTGCTAATAATCTGTCCAATAAAAACAGAATCAGTTCGTTAGGTGTATTTCTTAACAAATAATTAACTCTGATATTCTAGTATTTACCGACTTCTTCAGAATAAAAAATTGATGACTTGGGGAAACTCTCTGTCCGTAGAGGAGCAAGTTATATGCCTAGCTTAAAAGGCCTAATAATTCCCGTTATTATTATATTAACGATCAGTTTTATTAGCTTTTTCTATTTATTATATATTACCGTTAACAAGTCCGACGAGTCATACCGAGAGATAGAGGCCCGCATACTGCGGACTTATATAAACAAATATTCGGAAAATATAGCAATTTTTGCTGAAGATAACGCCTGGTGGAGCGCTTCGTATGAGAATGTCGTTGAAAAACCAAATGTCGAATGGATCGCTTCAAACATATCTCAGGAAGAATTAAATTTTGATGGTTTATTTTTGTATGGTGCTGACAATAGTATACTTTATTCATCTCTTAATGTTGACTTGCCGGACAATAACAAATTTTTAGAATCTGACCTTGAAGACTTGTTGAAGTCACTGACAATCGACGACTATTATAATCCTAAAACACTGTCTGCTATACAGATTATAGATAATCGCTTTTTTCGTTGGGTATTAGTTTAATCCAGAAATCCGACGATGAGGACACCAAAGCAAAACTTCCTCCCCAGCGTCGAACCGCGCTAATTTTTATCGACGAACTGAAGCAGGAGGAACTCGCAGCTCTTGGATCTTCCATTGCTCTGGAGAATTTACATATAGCGTCAGTGGTTCAAGAGGGGCAAGCCAGTTTGAATATAGACTTGACGCTGAATGATCACATTCTGGGGGATGGTGAAAGTATTTTCATAGTCTGGACACCACTCACACTTTCCAATGACATGTTTAATAGTTTATGGCTGCCTTCTTTGATCATCCTGATCTTACTTACAATAACTTTTATATTATTTTTTCGCAATGCTGCAGTTATTGTCACTAATCTACAAAAAGCCAATGCCACGAAATCTGATTTCCTTGCCAATATGTCTCATGAAATCCGCACGCCACTCAATGCAATCATTGGGTTTTCCGAAATGGTGGCGACAGAACTTTTTGGCAAAGTAGAGGGCAAAAAAAATAAAGAATATCTCAGAATAGTCCAATCCAGCGGTCTTCATCTTCTTACTCTGATCAATGAAATACTAGATCTGTCAAAAGTTGAAGCCGGACAGATGGAAGTCTACCTTGAACCACTTGATATAAAAACAGAAATTGATCATTGTCTCTCAACAATGCAGCCTTTAGCCAGAGATAAAAAACTACAAATTGATACTGCTCTTACTGACATAACCATCGAAAGTGATAAAAAATTATTTCGCCAGTCAATCATAAATTTACTTTCAAATGCTATCAAATTTACAGAACATGGCGGCAGCATACGGATAAAAAATTCAAGCATTGTCAATTATACCGTAATTGAAATTGCCGACACAGGCGTGGGAATGGATGAAGCAGAGCTCGCTGTCGCTCTGGATCAGTTCGGCCAAGTGCAAAGCAGTTATACCCGAAATCACACAGGTTCGGGTCTCGGCCTTACACTGGTCAATAAATTTATGGAACTCCTTGAAGGCCGGATGGAAATTACGTCAGAGAAAGATATAGGAACGACCGTTAAGCTCTTTTTTCAACACAGGAACTCGCAAGTATAGCGCCCCAGTCTTTTCTGACGAAAGACGATATATGAAAAAAGGTATATTCATTACTTTTTTACAATTGTTCCAATAAACGTAAATATCAAACGACCTTTTATTCAAGCGTAGAAATATTAGCAGTCGGAAAACAGTTTTGTGCATGTGCTTCAGGTTGGAAGAAGGCGATCAGGATACTCTGTTTTGCGAATATAGTTGATTGAAACAGGTCTTATAGAAAACTGCTTAAGGCTTCCCTATAATTGCGGCTGGCTTGAACTTCTGATCCGTTTTTTAGGGTCAGTATATATTTGCCACCGTTGGCCGGTTGGAGGCGTTCAATCATGTTTATGTTGACGATGGTTGAGCGGTGAATGCGCTTGAAAACATCCGGATCAAGTCGCTTGTCCATATTTTTCATGGTTTCACGCAGAATGTGGGTTTTGTCGGATGTGTGCAGGCACATATAGTCACCGGCTGCATCAATCCATTCGATGGTGCGGACGTCAACCAGTGTTATTTCACCGCGATCCTTGATGTTAAAGTGGCTTTCAAACTGTTTTTTACTTGAAATATCATCAGCGGTGAGGATTTCTGAAAGTTCAATTTCCGGCGGCGTATCCAGCGAGCGGATGAGATCGATGAGTTTAGCATTTTGTTCAATGGCAATATGTTCGGCGATCTGTTCACGGACTTTTATGATCGCCTGTTCAAGCCGTTCTTCGTCGATAGGCTTAAGCAGGTAATCTGACGCGTGGGTTTCAAACGCCTGAATGGCATATTTATCGAAGGCGGTGGCAAAAATTATAATCGGCAGTTGCTCATTGGCCAGCGCCTTAACCACATCAAATCCGTCAAGGCCGGGCATTTGAATATCCAGAAACACAAGATCAGGTTTTTCTGCTCTCACCTTCTTGATCCCTTCGCGGCCATTGGAAGCGGTACCGACAATATCGATATCACCGAATTTCTGAAGGCGTAAGCTAAGCCCTTTGATTGCCAGTGGCTCGTCATCGACCAGTAAGGTGCGTATTTTCTTAGTTTCCATCTTCCCCTCCTTCGTTTGTTTCAAACGGGATGTCAATCTTGATTTGTAGGCCGCCTTCTTCGCGGTTCATTATGTCAATAATATGATCGCCCGGATAAAGTTGCAGCAGTCTGTTTTTAGTATTTTCCAGTCCGACACCGCTAGAGCTTTCATTAAATTTATGAGCGGTTGGCTCATCAGTTATTCCTGGGCCTGTATCGCTTAATATTATCCTTAAACGGTCCCCGTCGCGCTTCGCATCAAGCGATATCGTTCCGCCGTCTTCCATTGGCGCGATGGCGTATTTTATAGCATTTTCCACAAGAGGCTGGAGCAGCAAACTCGGTACCAGCGCCTTTTTGGCGTTATCATCCACATGGAAATCCAGTTTTAGGCGTTCTTCAAAACGCACCTTTTCAATATCAAGATACAGCCAAAGTGCATAAATCTCTTCATCCATAGTGATTTTCTGTTGCGGTTGGTTGACGAGGCTAAAACGCAGAAAGGCGCTTAATTTGGTCAACATGCCGTTGGCTTCTTTAGACTGCTTATCAAGAACAAGTGTCGATATGGCATTAAGCGTATTAAAAAGAAAATGCGGATTGATCTGATATCGGAGCATTTGAAGCTGCGAATGATGGGCCTGAGCCACTGCTTGCAAATACATTTCTTTTTGCTGTAGGAGCAGAAAATGATAATTGACAATAAAATAGGCCCCGGTCCAGATCATTAGAACAAACATATCATAGAGCGCGCGCCCAATGACAAATTCATAAATCTGAACATTAATGAAAAATGTCTGAAGCACGATCCAGGTATCTATACCACTGAGAATAAGCGAAGAGATAACAATGCAACTGATCACCGAGAGAACCATTGTTGATGGCGGCAGGTCGCTACTTTTAAGTTTTCGGTAGATTATACGAAGAACAACGGTGATCAGAAATCCACTGACCACCGAGGTTATTACAGTTATTTGGAAGATGAAATCTTCGCGGTCGGCAAATAAACTAAGGGCGCGGGCGGCCCCGAAAGCGAGCCACCCGGCAATCTGTAATTTCCAGAATAAACTCTCTTTTCGTTTTATTTGTCGCTCAATAAAATTGGCCAATGGCTTCCTTATTCAGGCTTGGATATAATGTGAACGTCCTGTTGCGGATAAGGGAAGTTAAGGTCATTTTTATCGAAATGCTGCTTGATGGTTTTCGTAAGGTCCCAACGAACAGCCCAATAGTCGCCGCTAGCAACCCATGCACGTACGCCAAGATCAACCGAGCTCGCGCCAAGATCGCCGACAAAAATTGCCGAGGAAGGATCCTTGAGAATACGGCTATCGGCTTCGAGAAGTTTGTTCAGTTGAGCAACTGCGTGATCAATATCGTCGTCGTAGCTGATACCGATGACCAGATCGACACGGCGAGTATCGTTGGCGGAAAAGTTTTTAATGGCCGAACCCCAAATTTGACTGTTGGGGACAATGATTTTCACATTATCGCCAGTTGCCATTTCTGTGACAAATAGGCCAAGTGCTTTAACGGTACCTGCGTGACCGCCAATATCAACGAACTCGCCCACTTTAAACGGACGGAATATGAGCAGCATAACGCCAGCGGCAACGTTGCTAAGTGTTCCTTGTAGCGCAAGGCCGATGGCCAATGAGGCCGCACCTAAAATTGCGATTAAGCTGGCGGTTTCCACACCAAAGCGGTCAAGTACTGCTAGGATTGTGAAAATTATTACGACATATCGGGCCAGACTCGAAAAGAATGCTCCAAGCGTATTATCGATGGTTGCGCTTTTTGAGCAAGCCTTAAGAACCATATTCTTTATACGCCCTGCGATCCAAAAACCAATTATCAGTATCAGAATTGCAAAAACGATATTTAGACCATATTGAGTCCCCAGTTCAACAATCATGTCCATATACTTAGCTACATCTTCTTCCATGTTACCCTTATCTCCTTTTTTGATTGTGTGTGATTGAAAATAGGAGGTAACGGGAAATTTCGCAATACAAAATTAACCATACTCCATCAACTATGCCACATTATGGCCACATTGCCCGCTCAATTTGATTTTTACTATCTCCATCACGTAAATGTGAGCAAGGTTGAGTATGTTGTTTAATTGAGTGAAGTTATGTTTTGGTACTGGGGAATAGATCAGGTTTAAATTCATAGATAAACAAAGGAAGAAATAATGAGCAAAACAATCACAAAGACAGGTCTTGCAATGGCAGTTGCAGCAGCAGGATTATTTGCAGCAGCATCAGCCGTAACAGTAACAGCGCAAGAAGCGCCGCAAGTTCAATGTATGGGCGTTAACGCTTGTAAAGGACAAAATGCCTGTAAAACAGCCGCAAACGCCTGTAAAGGTCAGGGCGCTTGTAAAGGTCAGGGGTTTCTTATGATGTCTGCTGCGGATTGCGCTGAAAAAGGCGGCAAGGTTGCTGCGCAAACAAGCATGTAATCTGGAATTAATTCAAGAAGAAGCGGCAGTCAGATAACGATTGCCGCTTTTTTTATGCTATAAGGCATTTTATGAAAGATATAAACATCAATAAACCGTTTTTAGGCTATGGTCTTGGGCTTCGCACAGATCATTATGAGGAGATATTGAATAGCGAACCTCCAATTGACTGGTTCGAAATTATCTCTGAGAACTATATGGTAGCGGGCGGGCGGCAACTTTATCACCTTGATCAGTTCGTTGAGCGATACCCAATGGTTATGCACGGTGTTTCAATGAGTATTGGATCAAGCGACCCTCTCAATATGGATTATCTTGCCGAATTAAAAAAGCTCGCAAAACGCGTTAAGCCTGAATGGATATCTGATCACCTGTGCTGGACGAGTCATGGTGGTCACAATACTCATGACCTTATGCCAATGCCTTACAATGAGGAAACATTAAATCATGTCGTTGAACGCATCAAAACTGTTCAGGATTATCTTGGTCAAAGGATGCTTCTTGAAAATGCGTCAAGCTACGTCACCTATAAAGCGTCAGATATCAATGAGTGGGAATTTTTAAACGAGATCGCAGAGCAGGCCGACTGTTTGATACTCCTCGATGTCAATAATATTTATGTGAGCGGGTTCAATCACAATTTTGATCCCCAGACCTATATTGATCGTATTTCACCGGAACGTGTTTTTCAAATTCATTTGGCGGGTCATGAAAATAATGGCGATTATATTATTGACACTCATGATCATCCAGTCATTGACGAAGTCTGGAATCTCTATAAATACGCTATTTCGAAAATGGGTCGGGTTACGACAATGATAGAACGTGATGATCATATTCCACCGCTTGGTGAATTAATAGAAGAGGTTGAAAAGGCCAGAACAATAGGCGATATGGCATGTTAAAAGAAATCCAGGAGAAATTTATTTGTGCTGTGATGAGGGGAGATAAGGAGCCATTCCTTTCTGAAATTGAAGAGGGAGGTAAAATCGGACCGAAGCAACGGCTTGAAATTTATGCGCATGCATATAAGGCGCGCCTTGTGGAAACGCTGGCTGAAGATTTTCCGGTCCTGCACTCAATGGTCGGTGATGATATGTTTGAAGAAATATGCCTTGGGTATATCGACCACTATCCTTCGACGCATCCTTCTCTCAGATATCTCGGGCAGCATATAACAAAATATTTGCGTGAAACAAAACCGTATGCGGAAATTGTACCAGCCATAGAAATGGCCGAATTCGAGTGGACCTTTAACGATGTGTTTGATGCGCCGGACAGAGATTGCGTGACAGTCGAGCAGGTGGGTGAAGTGCCGCCAGCGGCGTGGACGACCCTTAGAATTCATCTTCAACCGTCATTTCGAATGAATAGGTTTAAATGGAATACACCCGCAGTATGGTCAACGGTGAGTGATGGGGATGATGATAATCCTGTTTCTACTCAGGAGTACCCAGTTCATTCACACTGCATCCAGTGGAAGTCTGATCTCAAGTGTTTTTTTAAAACCGTCGAGGATGATGAGGCACAACTATTGACACTTGCCATGCAGAGCAAGAACTTTCCCGAGCTCTGTGAAGCATTGGTGGAGCAATATGGTGAGCACGCATCCATGCGCGCGGCAGAGATTTTTAGAGGCTGGGTGATGGAAGGTCTGGGTAGCGAGCTTGAGTATTTAAAAGCTTAGGAAAATTCATCCATTGCCTGTAAGAGAGCATCAAATGGAAGTGTTACGCAAGTGCGTCTGCTTCTGTGCTCACGGACCACATTAAAAACATCGAGATCATTCCACTTTTGATCTGGCCAGGTATTATTTTCGGGTCCTTCAATATCATCAAGAGATGATCTTAGTTTATCTAACAATATGGACAAACTATCCTTTTTAAGGTCTTGAAAATGCTCACCAAGTACGGATGCGCTCGCTTGGCAAAGAGCGCATGCTTTGGCTTCATGGCTGAATTCAATAAGTGTATCACCATCCATTTTAATGTGGACTTCTATCCGGTCGCCGCACATGGGGTTGTGGACCATGGTACTGTGATCGGCATCTGCAATTTTTCCGTGAGCGGTGGCATTGGCTGCGTGTTTTAGAATGGTTTTCTGGTAGAGCTTATCAATCATGCCCTACGACTAATATATTATTACAACTCTGTCCAGTGTTGAGACGAAATCGGATGAGGCTAATCAGATTTTAATTGCATTTCTGCGAAATAATGGTAAAAATCAAGAAAATTTAGGGTGCTAGGGAATTTTATAAGAAACTACAATGAAATGATATTCAGGACTGAATATCATTTTGATATTCTTAATCTTTGATTTTTCTAAATTTTTTCACATTAACAATTTTAAAAAAAGAGTTTTTTAAATGGAAGAATTAATTTTTGACTTTGATATGAAGGTCTCAGCTGTGATTCTGGCATTTACCTTCATTGGTATTTTCAGTGAGCATGTTCACGGTTTCCACCGTGCAAAATTTGCGATGCTGGGTGCTGGTGCGATGGCACTTGTTGGCCAATATTACGGCTTTTATGACTATCACATGGCGATTGAAGTAATCGATTGGAACGTGATTTTCCTACTCGGTTGTATGATGACCATTGTGGCAATTATGATTCCTACAGGTGGTTTCCAAAACCTCGCTGTGGTGCTTGCACGAGCCAGTAAAGGGCGTCTATATTTGATGCTTGCGCTTATTGGTACGGCTGTGACAGTGATCAGTTTGCTGCTTGATAACGTTACTACCGTTGTTATCTTTGGCCCGCTTATCATTATGATCGCACGTACGCTTGCCATCTCGCCGATTCCTTATCTAATGGCTGCTGCGCTGCTATCAGATACTGGTGGTGTTGCAACGCTTGTTGGGGATCCACCGAACCTTATGATCGGTTCTGCAGCGGATATTTCCTTTAACACTTTCATTATTCACATGGGTCCTCCGGTGCTTATCGCATGGATCGCCGTGCTGATAATCCTCAAGTTCCTCTTTAAAGAAGAGCTCGCAGAAGAGCCGCGCGCATGGCAAGAAATTGAAGAAATTCCGGTTACCAACAAAAAAGTCTGGTACTGGTCTCTTGGTATTCTTGCTGCAATGGTTGTTCTCTTTATCAATCATACGTCTCTTGGCTGGGAAGCCTGGGTTGTAAGTGCGGCTGGTCTTACAGCACTTATGTTTGTAAGCCGCGATATTGAAATGGATCACACACTGGAAGAAGTGGAAATGTCACTTCTGCTCTTCTTTACCGCATTATTTATGCTTATTGGTGGTGTAGAACACAGTCAGTTCCTTCAATATCTTGGTCAGCAAATCCTACCGCTGGTCCAAAGTGATCTGATGCTCGCGTCTATTGTGCTTATGTGGGTTGCTGCGGTTCTTTCCGCGGCGATTGATAACATTCCGTTCACAGCGGCGATGATTCCCATTATTCTTGGCCTTGAAACACAGGGTATCAATGTATCACCATTATGGTGGTCGTTGGCGATCGGTGTTGGCATGGGCGGAAACGGTACACATATTGGCTCAACAGCCAACGTTTATATCGTGACTATTTCAGAGCGTCTGGCTCGTGAAACAGGAAACCCGAATATGGCGATTACACCAGTATTGTGGATGAGAAAAGGTCTCCCGGCCATGTTCATCACACTGATACTTTCAAGCATATTCTTCTATCTGTTCTTCGATTGGTTCACAGCTCCAGTGAGCGGCGTTTAAGAGACATTAAGATTATTAGATTGTTGAAAAATCCGGCCTTGTGCCGGATTTTTTGCGTTTGGAGTGATGAATATCGGCCAGCATCAGGAAAATATCCGACAGGCTTAAAAAAAACCAATACCCCCTGTACGGGCGGGTTCAAACACTATAGTGTTATGTTTTCAAAACAATAATAAGTCATCAATTGACAGAATATAGAGATGATAAATAACGAGGGATTAAATGTTAGCAATAAATGATTTTTTAATATTCATAGATAGTTTTCTTGGCAGTGCATTCTGGTTTCCATACTATCTACTCGGGATTGGTTTATTTTTTACAGTCTATTTAAAATTTCCACAGATAAGATTTTTCAGGCATGCGTGGCGGGTTCTTTTTGGTAAAGATAAAGAATTTGAAGAGCATAAGGCCAAGGGTGAAACCTCGCATTTTCAAGCCATGTCGATGGCTCTTTCCGGCACCATTGGTACCGGAAATATGGGCGGTGTTGCCCTGGCGATTTATCTTGGTGGGCCTGCGGCGATTTTTTGGATGCTTATGACTGCGGCCATGGGGATGACAACAAAATTTGTAGAAGTTTCGCTCTCTCATAAATATAGAATTACCTCAGATGATGGCACTGTAGCCGGTGGCCCAATGTATGTGATGGACCGCGGCTTGGGATGGAAACCGCTGGCCATAGTTTTTGCTGCTGCCGTGGTGCTTAGTTCCTTCGGTTCAGGAAGTATGCCTCAGGTAAATAACATCGCTCAGGTTATGACTAGTACCTTTGGGATTGAAAGCTGGATCAGTGGCCTTGTGCTTTCTGCTCTGCTTGCTTTTGTTATTATTGGTGGTATCACGCGGATCGCCAGTTTCGCCTCCCGGGTTGTGCCGGCTATGGCGATGCTTTATCTGGTTGGATCGCTTTGTGTGATTGTATCGAACTATGATCAAGTCATTCCGTCATTCCTATCTATATTTGCGGATGCCTTTACCGGTTCTGCCGCCGTTGGTGGCTTTGTTGGTGGCATATTTGCCCAGGCTTTCAGTATTGGTGTAGCGCGTGGTCTTTTCTCCAATGAAGCCGGGCAAGGCTCATCAGCCATTGCCCATGCTTCAGCAATTACAGAAGAGCCAGTATCAGAAGGTATGGTGTCACTGCTTGAACCTTTCATTGATACGATCATGATTTGCACCCTTACAGGTTTGGTTATTTTGTCTTCCGGTGCCTGGACAGAAAAATACCAGAATACTTTCCAAGCAGCAGACTTTACTATTTTACAAGGCGAATATTCTGAAGCAATTACAGCCGACAAAGAGGCGCTTTATAAATATTTGAATGGCATTGAAGGCTCAACCGCTAATGCGCTAGATGGTGAGATTGATGTGGTGGCTGGCAAGTTAATTTCCTCAGGCGCGACGATTATCAATGCACGCTCGTTTGCTGAAGATGTTGTTTTCTTAAAGGATGACGATAACGGAGATTTGCAGCCACTGAGCGGTAAATTAACCGTTGTAAACGGTAATCTTGAAGATACTGATGTGGTGGTAACGGGTAAATCTCTTGTTCATTCAGCTACACTCACAAGTATGGCTTTTACAAAAAGCTTCCTCGGAGAAAACGGTAAGTATATTGTGGCTATCTCACTTACATTGTTTGCCTTTTCAACAGCCGTTGCCTGGTCATATTATGGCGACCGTGCCATAACCTATTTGTTCGGCGCCGGTGCTGTGATGCCGTACCGCTGCGTTTATGTTATTGGCTTCTTTGTTGCCGCCATATCTGACACAGCTATTATCTGGACTGTTGCGCTCATTACGGTGGCGTTAATGACGATACCGAACGTGCTCTGTATGTTTATGATGCGTAGGGAAGTTAAAGAGATGGTTGAGGATTACGCCGACAAAATAAAGTAGTCATGCACCTACAATGCAGATAATTGACAGATAGGGCGGGATTAATATCCCGCCCTTTTTCGATTTCCGACGTTTTGTTAGGCGTGTACTAAAATTAACACTTTATTAACTAATTAAATCCTACAATAGTCTTAATGCGAGTAATTTCTTGATTTTATAGTTGTTTTTTAATAAGCTTTTGAAGGAATATTATTGGATTAATAACTCTGAGGCATGTGAAACCCGCGTTATTGGAGATTAATATAAGTGAAATGGGTAGATTTTTATAAGTGAAATATGACGGGATATGGTTGCACAAGAACCAGTAACCGTTAAGCATAAAAATCAGGGTGTGTGGAGAGTTATTTAAAAAGGGAAGTTCGATAAGATGAGTAGCAGCGCAATAAAAGGTTTGCCTACTGAAGATAACAAAGACTTAAAAACAGGGTCAAGCGAAACAGTAGAAGATGATAACAACGCGGCAGCATCAGAACATTTTGATGAAGTTTCGGGCACTATCAAATGGTTTGACGACATAAAAGGTTATGGCTTCATCGAAGCAGACGATCAGGAAAATCGCGACAAGGGGGATATTCTGGTCCATTTTTCAATTTTGAAAGAACATGAACGTGGTTCCCTACCCGAAGGTGCCAAAGTGTCGTGCCTTTCTGCAAACCGTCCAAAAGGGCGCCAAGCAGTGAAAATTCTCAGTTTTGATTTAAGCACTGCTATTGAAAAGGAAGAAAGCGAGCAAAAATTCATTATCGAAGATAAGAACTACACCGACGATGACTATGTAGAAGTCGTGGTTAAATGGTTCAACAAAGTTCGTGGTTATGGATTTGTAAATCGGGGTGATGGTGGACAGGATATATTTGTTCATATGGAAGTCTTACGCCATTATAGCATCGACCAACTCGTGCCAGGGCAGTCACTAAGTGTTGCCATCGAGGACGGGGAACGTGGATTGATGGTCAATGCAATCAGAAAAGAACAATAATTAGCTTCTTGAGTGATCTTATTTTTTCAAAAATATATGAATTTCAAATTTGAATGTGAAGAAACGCCTTTAAATTGCCTTTCTTTGCTGAGAAAATATGATGATTAACTTGATAGAATATCATGTAAGAGGAATGCGAAATGATTTTAAATCGAAATAGGACTTTTTTTGAGGTTCGACTGCTCAATGTTTTGAAATTGTTATATCCAGTTCTCGCTGTGTCGTTGTTTATAGTGAGCGTAATGGCAAGCGAAGTTAACGCTCAAGCCAGTTTCCCGCGCGATACGCTCTCCATTCAAACTGAAACACAACGCTATGATTTTGATGTAGAACTGGCGTTGGATGATAGCCATCGATCATATGGTTTGATGTTCAGGGACAGCCTTCCTGAAATGAGTGGGATGTTATTTGTTTATGACCGCAAGCGTGAGATAAGCATGTGGATGAAAAATACGTTTATTCCACTTGATATTCTCTTTGTCGATGGCAACGGTAAAATCATGAATATTGCCAAATCGGCGCAACCTAGATCGTTTTCTATTATACGTTCTAAACGCGAAGCAAAAGCGGTATTAGAGCTTAATGGCGGGCTTACAGATAAGCTGGGAATAGATGTTGGTGACAGGATCATCTACTCCACTTTTAAAAATACCGAGAAATAACTTATTTTCCAAAAATAACTCTTGCGCGCTCCTCTTTGTTCGCGTATTAACCCAACCACAATTTGTTTTTTATAAATTGTATTTTTAGGTCGGGGAGTGGCGCAGCCTGGTAGCGCACCTGTTTTGGGTACAGGGGGTCGCAGGTTCAAATCCTGTCTCCCCGACCATTTTATTTCCAAGAATGATCACAGAATTTTTCGATCGAGACTGTCGTGTCTTTTGGCGACGTCCGAAAACTTCTGGTTTTCAACGGTATCTGATATTCGGCGCGCGTTTGGGGATGGTGCTGTGAGGGTTAGAACCTTCAGGTTTAACCGTGTCTTGACAAAAATTGGTGAAACATCATCAATGTCCAAAGTGATGCACTATAATCGCGCTTGCCGGACTGATGATCATTTATTAACCTTTCCAAATAGCTTTGCTCAAAGTAACCACTGTCAAGCATTTGTTCGCTAAGGACTGTTTCCTTGATCTTGCCTCTTAACTCGTTTCTAAACCAGCTTGCAAGTGGCACGGCGAAACCCATTTTAGGCCGGTAGAGGATATCATTGGGTAGCTGGCCCTCAAGTGATTTTTTGAAGATGTATTTGCCCTCTGAGCCTCTTAATTTGTAGTTGGACGGCAGCGTTGCGATCCAGCCCACCAACTCATGATCAAGCAGGGGTACTCTAACCTCAAGTGAGTAGGCCATAGAGGCCCGATCAACCTTGGTGAGGATGTCTCCAGGAAGATAAGTTTTGATATCAAGATATTGAATAAGTGATAACGGATCATCTGTCTGTGCATCTTGGGCGTGGCGATTGAATATTTCCAGTGCGTTATAATCCTGCAAATCACTTTTCATTGATTTGCTAAACAGCATATTTCGCATTTCCGGTTTAAATATGGAAACGCTATGAAAATAGCTTTCAACGTCTGTGCGG
The DNA here is from genome assembly GCA_963976585.1 of uncultured Kordiimonadaceae bacterium. GTDB lineage: Bacteria > Pseudomonadota > Alphaproteobacteria > Sphingomonadales > Emcibacteraceae > Pseudemcibacter. The sequence goes on along the minus strand of CAXBLS010000021.1, from coordinate 13,207 downwards.
GCTAGGCCCTGAAAGGTTGTTTTTGCGCGAAATACTCTTGGTGCCCAATCAGCCTTGGGATAAACACTTCCGAGCATTCCAAAGACTGGTTTTCTGATGCTCGATGGGAACATGCCCCGTAATTTTTTTTCAAACATATGTTGTTTATAGCGTCTGTAACCCGCTAGGTGTTCGTCGCCACCATCGCCGGACAGTGCTACTGTGACCTGCTTGCGGGCAAGTTCGCAAACCCGAAACGTCGGCAGGGCAGAACTGTCTGCATAGGGTTCGTCATAATAGTCCATAAGACCATCAACCAGTGAATAGTCATTCTGGTCGACAACTTTGGCCTGATGATTTGTTTTATATTGTTCTGCCACTTGTCTGGCGTAGTCCGCCTCATCGAATTTGGCATCATCAAAACCAATGGAGCAGGTGTTTACTGCGTCTTTGCTGTTGCGAGCCATGTTGGCGACAACCGCGCCGGAATCAACGCCGCCAGACAGGAACGCCCCGAGCGGAACGTCAGCACGCATGCGGATTTTCACAGCTTCTTCTACCCGCTTATCAAGCTCTCGTGTGGCATCTTCAAATGATCCGGAGTAGCTTTCGTTAAAATGTATGTTCCAATATTGAGTGTTGGTCATTTTTCCAGATGCAAGATTAATTAGCAACGAGTGTCCGGGCTCAAGTTTCATGACATTTTTATAAATGGTGTGCGGCTCAGGCACATAGCCGAAGGAAAAATATTCTTCGACGCTCTCATTACGTAGGCTATCGTTAAAGTTCGGATGCAAGGCCAGGCACTTAAGTTCAGATCCAAATACGAAATTATTGTCGGCGAGTTGGGCATAAAAAAGCGGTTTGATACCGAGCCGATCTCGTGTGATGAATACTTCATTTTTTTGCTTGTCGTGGATGGCATAGGCAAACATTCCTCGAATGCGCTCCACACTCTTTGGACCCCAGGCATGGTATGCTAGCAATATGACTTCTGTATCGCTGCTGGTTGAGAACGTATATCCGAGGCTCTTCAATTCTTCGCGAAGCTCAGGAAAATTGTAAATTTCACCATTATAAGTGATGCTCACCCGATCATCAGAAGAAATCATTGGTTGGTGACCGCCAGCAAGATCAATGATTGATAATCTTCTGTGACCAAAGGCAACCCCATCAGAAAAATAGTCCCCCGATCCGTCTGGGCCGCGATGCTCAATTATGTCTGTCATTTTGCTCAGAAGATTTTTAGGAGGTGTAATCCCTGATAAATTTATGATACCTGCGATACCGCACATTATTATTTAAGCCCCGAATTTAAAGCATTATGTTTGCGTTCATACTAAAGAACATATTAGATTAAGAAAAGATATTATGAAATCATACTTAAGGAATAATTACTTTGATCGATAATAGTTTACTGGGAAATGAATTGCCAAGATCTATCGAATGGACGGAGGGTGAGCTGTATCTTTTGGATCAAACGGTACTTCCCCATAAAACGGTCATGGAGAAGCAGAATAGCGCTCAGGATGTTTGGCAGTCGATAAAAATGCTAAAGGTTCGTGGTGCCCCTGCTATTGGCGTGGCGGCGGCATATGGTCTTTGTATTGCGGTGAAAGAATTGGTCGACCTTCCCATAGATGAGTTTAGAGCGCTGGTTGAGGAAACGGCAGCTTATTTGGATAGTTCTCGACCAACGGCCGTAAATTTGGGTTGGGCTATGAACCGTATGGTCGAGCTTGCCAGAGACACGGAGACCAATTCATCAAGTGAACTCTATGAAAGGCTTGTAAAAGAGGCAGAGAAAATTCATCAGGAAGATATTGCCATTTGTTCTGGTATTGGTGTGATGGGGCTACCGCTGATCAAGGATGGTATGGGGATTATGACCCACTGCAATGCAGGTTCACTGGCCACCTCTATCCTTGGAACTGCTACATCGCCTATGTATCTGGCTCATAAAAATGGCGTAAAGTTTAAAGTCTTTGCCAATGAAACAAGACCGCTCCTGCAGGGGGCACGGCTCACGAGTTGGGAACTACAGAAAGCGGGCATTGACGTCACGTTGCTTACAGATAATATGGCGGCCCATATTATGGCGACCGGAAATATTGATTTGGTAATTGTTGGAACGGACCGTGTTGTCGCCAATGGTGATGTCGCCAATAAAATAGGCACATTGGGGGTAGCGATTCTTGCGAAGCATTACGGTATTCCCTTTTATGTGGCCTGCCCGTCATCAACCATTGATATGGATACGAAGATCGGCACCGATATTCCAATCGAGGAACGCAGTGAGGACGAAGTTACAACCATAATGGGCCAGAGGGTCGCGCCAGACAATATTCAAACCAGAGGGCCTGCGTTTGATGTTACGCCGCATGAATTGGTTGACGGATTAATTACGGAAAGTGCAGTTATTCGCGCGCCATTTACTGAGGGACTGAGAGATTTTTTTAAGGGGAAGACTGATGATTAGAATTTTAAATGTATTTGTATTGGCATTAATGCTGTTTTCATGTGCTGAACAACAACAGCCAGCGCAAAAAGAACAATCAATTGCCGAATTCGAGCTCAATGAAATAACCGTGATGGAGTTAAATGATGCCTATGAAGGCGGGAAATATACAGCTGTCCAGGTTACCGAGCTTTACATATCCCGTATTGAAGCGCTCAATAAAAAAGGGCCCCACTTAAATGCAGTCATCGCGATCAATCCTGATGCACTTGCAATAGCGGCAGCGTTGGATGCCGAGCGTGCCACCACCGGGCCCAGAAGCCCAATGCACGGCATTCCAGTATTGCTCAAAGATAATATAGATACCAAAGACAATATGCCGACCACAGCCGGCTCAATAGCGCTCATTGGCAATTATGCGGTTGCTGATGCCCCGATGGTTGCAAGCCTCCGCGCTGCTGGGGCGATAGTTCTTGGAAAGGCAAACTTAAGCGAATGGGCCAATTTTCGATCCTCCAATAGCTCAAGCGGCTGGAGCGGGGTGGGCGGACAAACGCGCAACCCTTATTTGCTGACCGCCAACACCTGTGGTTCGAGTTCTGGTTCCGGTGTTGCTGCCGCATCCAATATGGCAGCGGTGACGATTGGAACTGAAACGGATGGTTCTGTTGTCTGCCCAGCGGCTTATAATGGCGTCGTCGGTATTAAACCAACTGTGGGACTTGTTAGCCGCACTGGGATTATTCCAATAGCGGCCACACAGGATACGGCGGGACCTATGACTCGAACCGTTTCTGACGCGGCTTACTTGCTCACCGCTATGGTTAGTAAAAATGCGGAAGATCCAAAATCGATGGAGCAACCCGCTGACAAAGTGAATTACGCAGATCATCTATTAGGCGATGGCCTGAGCGGTAAACGTATCGGTGTTATTCGCAGTCCGTTTCGCATGCGTGACGGTCTCGGGCCGATTTTCGATCAGAGCGTAGAAGCAATGAAAGCAGGCGGTGCGGTCATTGTTGACAATATCGAATTTGGTGATCGGGAAGGGATCGGTAGTGCAGAAGGATTGGTTCTTGACTATGAGTTCAAACATTATCTGAATGCTTATCTTGCGGGTACTCCAGATACGGTAAAAGTAAAAACGCTAGCTGATCTAATTGCATTTAATATAGAGAATGCTGATCGGGAAATGCCCTATTTCAAACAGGAAATATTCTTAGAATCGCAAGAGAAAGGCCCCCTTGCTGATGAAGAATATTTGATGGCTGTTCAGGATAGCAACATAGCTATGCAAAAAATTATTGATACGCTTATGAATGAGCATGACCTTGACCTGATTGTTATGCCATCAAGAAACCCTGCCAACAGCCAGGATTTGATCAACGGCGACCATCCAAGTGGCGGCGGGACGTCTTCTTATGCCGCGGTTAGTGGTTATCCGTCAGTGACAGTACCGATGGGATATATTCATGAACTTCCCGTCTCGCTTTCTTTTGTAGGGCGTGCTTACAGCGAAGCGATGATGATCGAGGCCGCGTACGCTTTTGAGCAGGCTACAATGGCGCGGCACAAGCCAAAATTTATCGACTACGTATATGAGTAGATTTAGTTAAGGTTGTCGAGAATATCGATAGATTGCGCGAATTTGCGGCGATCAATTTGTTTGCCGTAAAATAGTTTCGGGATCAGGATATATTTGGCTTTTGCAAGGCCGGAATTTGTGTATTTTTTGTATGCACGACGCATGGCTATCTTGATATCTCTCTCGTTGCTTGACACAAACACATAACGATTTTCTTTCATCTGCTCAATAGATTGCGGTGTGTTGTTTTTCCAATTGATAGGCTCGCATGTGGAATAAACAATTCCTTTGAAAATATCAGGATAGACTTCCATCGCAGCACTGGCAGGGTAACAACTGTCCGTTGAGGCCACAATGTAAACTCGATTTCTATCGATTTTATATTTTTCCTGAATATAGGGTGTCGACAAAACGGCGATTAACATTTCTTTGTTTTGTTTAAGTTGCCCTGCCTTGTTTAGCGATATCCATATTAAGTTCTTCTCATTCAGAGCAGTGGTCCAACCAATGGGCATTTTCGCCATGTTTTGTGTTGTCATGTGTACCACCATTCCTGGTGGTGACGAAGGATCGTAATTTTCCGGCACATAAATTGACCATTTAATCTCATCATCGCTATCGAGAGTTTCAGAAAATCCGTTTGCTGCCTGTGCACCAAGTATCTTTGTGCTTGAGGTTACTACCTCTAGCCGTCCCGTTTGCACATTCTCTTGAGCCTGTAAAGACAACGAAAATGATAAAGTGATCGAGAGCAGAATAATTATGAATCGATAGAACATTTTTTCCCAATAGATTGACAATAGAATGATACTTTTAACATAGTGCAATTGTGTTTTATATAGTTATCATCTTCGTCATAAATTATTAACCATCGAGATAATCAATTGATTTAGAGAATTTGGGTCGATTGAAACGATGAGTTCCCTTGATAATTACCATTTCAATATTTGCAACGCCTGCGTTTTTGAACTTATTGTATGCATAACGATTTCCTTTGGGAATGGCTGAGGTCTCTCGGGTTACAAATACAAACCGGTTGTCTTTTATTGCGGAGACCTTCTCTTCGGCGTTGTTTTCCCAAATTTGCTTGCCCATGAATATCGCACCTTTAAATAATTGTGGATAATTCATTACGGCACGTCCAGCAGTTCTGCCTTCGCCTGTTATATAAATGCGTGATTTGTCGATAGCGTAGTCTTTTTCAATGAGCGGAACAGACATCATGGAAAGAAGCTCTTTTTGAAAAATAGAGGCGCCGTTTCCAGAATGTCTTGCCGCTACCCAGATTAGGTTTTTATCTTTCATCACGCTCAGCCAGCCGGAGGGGGCGCGAACATTGCGCGGTGCTCCGGCAAAAACCATTACACCTGCTGGTCTAGAGGGGTCATAATTTTCTGGTACATATACTTCCCAGGAAATCATTTCATTTTCACCTATATATTTGCTATATGAGCCAGCGTCGCTTCCAAGCACTTCACCAGGCGTGGCATTCAAAACAAACTCACCCGTTTCTTGGCTGTGAGCAAGATTGACACTGGTTAAACATAATACAGCAATCACCAAGCTGCGTAAAAACATATCACTCTCCATTAAGTATGTTTGTTTATTTGTATTACTACTATAGATTATAAAATTTCTAAAAATAAGTGCAATAAAAACCAAGATAGCATAAAAACTGCCATTAATCAATATTGCATATCATCTTTCGGCTGCGTCAAGATACTCAATGGCTTGGGCAAATTTAGTACGTTTAGGATTTGAATGGCCCATTCTTGGGATGACCATCAATTTGCTGTTGGTCGCACCCGCCTTCTTATATTTTGAATATACTTTTTTTGTATCGTTCAGATTAAAGTCATTTGTGCCAGTTAAAAATACAAATCGATTGTTCTGAATATTTTCCATCTGCTCTATATTCACGTCCTGCCAGAAATTTGCACCGCAGCTATATAGAGCACCTTTAAATATATGAGGAAAACTAGTCGATACCATGCTGGCGACACGTCCGCCACCTGAAAACCCTGATATAAATATCCTGTCGGTGTTGATGGTATAGCTCGACTGGACAAGTGGCAGAGCGAGAAGAGCCATTACGATACGACTGCCGACAGGTTCATTGTTTCCTGACTTTCGTGCGGCAATAAATATCAGATTTTTTTCGTCTGTAACATCGAGCCATCCGGTTGGAAGATTAACAATATTCTGAGGGCTTATATATACCATAACCCCAGGTGGATTTTTAGGATCATAATCGTCGGGAACGTCTATTTCCCAAGTAATATCTAAATCCAGATCAATGAGGTGACTGTATTTACTTGAGAGTTCTTTGCCGAGTATGTCTTTTGCTGTTCCAGTTGTTTCATATGGCCCGGTCCTTAGTGTCGTATCTTGAGCGTAAGCACAGCAATTTACTAATAAAAAAACTATGGCCAAGGGCAATGAAAGCCTGTGCAGCATACATTTATCTTTCAATTAATTTTAGATTATGGATCATTATGAAGTTATTTGCTGGTATTCGCAATCGAAGGCGGGTAAATTTTTCGTGAGTTTCAACTTAGATCAGGTGCTGAGAGCCGCGTGTTAGATATAACCTTACTTATAGCCCCTATTTTCCTTATTATATTGCTTGGTACACTTCTTCGACGCTATTTAGTGGACGATGATGATGTATGGAGCCAAGTCAACAAACTTGCTTACTGGGTGTTGTTTCCATGCCTGTTGTTTAACAAAACATCCGTCATCGATTTTGCGGGAATTGCTTTTGGTCCGCTTGCAATCACTGTACTTGTTGGTTTTTCAGCCGCCGTTTTATTTTCTTATATATTCGCTAGAATTTCTGGGCTGACTGCCGCGAGTATAACATCGGTAATTCAGGGGGGAGGCCGTCACAATGCATTTCTTGCACTTGCTGTCGTAAGTCAGCTATTTGGCGAAGAGGGCGCAATGGTTGGGGCGATCATTATTGCCGTTTTGGTTACATTTACCAATCTTGTTGTAAATATTAGCATGACAATCATACTTTCGCGCAATGGAGTTAATTTCGATGGTGTCATATCGGATCTAAAGCGCAATCCACTCATATTTGCAATTTTGTTGGGCGCTGCCTTCAACATTTCGGGACTTGGTAATTTACCGATTGTGCATCCGTTTACTCTTAGTGTTGGGGAGACAACACTGACCATTGCGCTGCTTTGTGTTGGCGCAGGCTTAAGAGTACGCGGGGTCGCGGGTAAAATTACCCCATGTGCCATCGCGCTGGCGGCTAAATTTGTTGTGTTTCCCGTCGTTGTTTATCTGTGTGCTGAATATTACTCACTGCCCCATATTGTGATGATGGCTGCCATGATTTTTGCCATTGCTCCAACCGGTGCCGCAAGCTATCCACTGGCTAAGCAAATGGGGGGCGATGCACCGCTCATGGCAACGTTGATTTCGCTGCAGACTTTGATTTCAGTGGTTACGATGCCACTGATAATCCATCTTCTGAGTAAGGGTGTGGTGTTTTGATAGAACTGATCTATATCGTTGCGCCAATATTTTTGGTTATTTTACTTGGTTATGGATTAAAAAAATCACTTATTCTTTCCGATCATGTTTGGCATCAAATTAATCAAGTTACCTATTGGGTGCTGTTTCCTGCTCTGCTTTTTAATAAAACATCTGTGATTGATTTAGAGGGCTATTCGGTGGGATATTATGCTCTTTCAATGATGATTGGTTTCCTGGCCGCGGTAGCAATAGCCTATGTCGTGTGTAAGTTTTACGGTATGAGCGCGGAGGCTCTTTCCTCAGTGATCCAGGGAAGTGGACGCCACAACTCATTTCTTGCCCTCGCGGTGATTAGTCAACTTCTTGGCGAACAAGGGGAAATTGTTGGAGCGCTCGCGGTCGCTGTCATGGTTACTTTTTCAAACTTTCTCACCATCGTCTTTATGATATCGATATTATCTGGTGAAGGAAAGGCAAAGCCAAGTATCATATCGGAAGTCGTGAGAAATCCTTTTATTGTGTCAATTGCCATCGGGCTTATGTTTAATTTTGCCGGTTGGGGAAAGCTGCCAGTGCTCCATGATTTTAGCACATATCTGGGCCAAGCAGCGCTACCACTGGCTCTAATTTGTGTCGGGGCGGGCCTCCGATTTGTAGGATCAAGCAAACATGTTGTGCCCTGCGTTATTGCCTGTGTATCAAAAATGATCTTGTTGCCGCTCACGGTATATTTTGCGGCACTTTATTTTGAGCTTGCACCGATACTGACTATAAGTGCCGTTGTTTTTGCAAGCGTTCCAACCTCATCTACTGCTTACGCGCTTGCAAAATACATGGGCGGGGACGCTCCGCTCATGGCAATGATCATTTCAGCTCAAACGCTGCTGGCGGTTGTTACTATTCCCATGGTAATATTGCTCGTGACCTAGTCACCAAATTCAACGTTGGTTTCGCTGCTATTATCTCCTTTGGGACGTGTGAGTTCCAAGGGTTTGCCTTCAACAATATAATATATTAGCTCGGCAATGTTGGTGATGTGATCACCAGCGCGCTCAATGTTTTTTGCGACAAAAAGAAGATGAGTTGCCGGGGTGATATATTTGGGGTTTTCCATCATATAAGTGAGCAGCTCTCTAAATAATGTGTCATAGAGATTATCAACAACCAGATCACGGCTCCATACAGAGAGCGCTTTATCGGACTTGCGGTTAATATAGGCGTCAATGACGTCCTTATTCATGTTATTGACGATATCAATCATCTGCGAAATGACAGAATAATTAGCATCAAAATTCTTGGTCTCATTAAGCACAACCACGCGCTTAGAGAGATTTTTTGCATAGTCGCCAACACGCTCTAGGGCGTTACTTATTTTGATTGCGGAAATAATTTCGCGAAGATCATCGGCCATAGGTGCACGGGTGGCAATAAGCTCAATCGCGGTCTTTTCTATCTCTATTTCCATCTGATCAACCTGTTTATCATTTTCTCGGACAAGATTTGCAAGTGTGAGATCTCGCTCGACCAGCGCCTTCTCTGCCTCGCTGAATTGCTTTGAGACCAGTTCGGCCATATTAAAAATTCGGGATCGAAGCTGGTTCAAATCTTCATCAAATGAACTTACAATATGTGAATGTGGCATTTTATTCTCCTGACCGTTAGCCGTAGCGTCCGGTGATGTAATCTTTTGTTTTCTCGTGAGTTGGGTTGGTAAAAATGGCGGCAGTATCGCCGTGTTCCATCAACCTTCCCAAGTGAAAAAACGCTGTTTTTTGCGATATTCTTGCCGCTTGCTGCATTGAGTGGGTGACTATAACGATGGCATAGCGGTTCTTTAATTCTTCTATCAGTTCTTCAATTATCGCTGTTGCGATAGGATCAAGAGCGGAGCAGGGCTCGTCCATCAAAATAACTTCAGGTTCAATGGCAATAGTTCTGGCAATACAGAGCCGTTGTTGCTGACCGCCGGAGAGGGATGTCCCTGATGCATCAAGCCGATCATGAACTTCGTCCCAAAGGCCCGCTTTTCTAAGGCTTGAATGGACAATGTCGTCAAGTTCATCCTTGTTTCTGGCAATGCCGTGAATGCGAGGGCCATAAGCAATGTTGTCATATATTGATTTCGGAAATGGATTGGGTTTTTGAAACACCATGCCGACCCGCGCACGTAACTGAACCACATCAAGTTTTTTATCGTTTATGTTCTGACCGTCAAGAGTAATGGATCCATCGACACGACATATATCAATGGTATCATTCATCCGGTTAAGACAGCGCAGAAAAGTTGATTTCCCGCAGCCTGACGGCCCGATAAGAGCAGTGACTTCATTTGGGGCTATATCAAGATTAATATCCTTGAGCGCATGATTGCTGCCGTAATGGACGTTTACTTTACGCGCTATCATTTTTGGCGTAATGGTGCCTGTTTCGCTGTTCGCTGTATTACTAGGTGATTGTATATTCATTTCAGTTACCATTTTTTTTCAAATTTTTGTCTGAGCCAAATTGCGAGACCGTTCATCAAAATAAGAAACATTAGCAGGACCAATATCGCTGCTGATGTTTTCTCTAAAAATCCGCGTTCCGGACTATCCGCCCACAAATATACTTGAACCGGTAGCGCGGTTGATGCTTCCATGATTCCACCTGGGGTGTCAACAATGAAGGCGACCATGCCGATCATGAGAAGTGGCGCAGTTTCGCCAAGTGCTTGAGCCATTCCGATGATTGAGCCGGTCAGTATTCCCGGCATACTCAGGGGTAGAACGTGATGGAATACCATTTGCATATGAGAGGCACCAAGTCCGATTGCCGCCTCTTTGATGGAAGGTGGTACCGCTTTAATGGCAGCACGTGCGGTGATTATAATTGTAGGTAATGTCATAAGAGCCAGCGTCAGTCCTCCGACAAGGGGAGCAGAGCGTGGCAGGGTCATAAAGTTAATAAAAATTGCCAGACCGAGAAGGCCGAAAATAATCGAAGGCACAGCCGCCAGATTATTGATGTTTATTTCGATGAGATCGGTAAATTTATTTTTCGGTGCGAACTCTTCCAGATAAATGGCAGAGCCAACACCGATGGGGAAAGCAATAATAAATGTCACAAAAAGCGTCAGCAATGAACCAACTGTCGCGCCCCAGATACCGGCAAGTTCTGGTTCGCGGCTGTCGCCTGTAGTGAAAAATGTCCAGTTAAACTCTTTTGAAACTCTGTCCTCGGCAATAAATTGATCAATCCAAGCAATTTGCTGGTCGGATATTTTACGGTTATTTTCAAGGACGTCGCGCGAAATATTTCCCTTCATCAACATATCAACATTACTTGACGCTATAAGTGAAATGGGAACCGTTTTGCCGACCAATGAAAGATCATTTAAAAGCACCTCGCGGATATCTGTTTGGGCACCGACACTAAAAAGTCTAAGCAGTGCAAATATGTCAGCACGCTTTTGCACGTCCGGAAATTTTTCTTGAAGAGACGAAACCAAAAGGCGGTTTACGTTAAGTGACGCTATTTGAGTTTGTTGCTCGACAGGATCAAGTCCGGAGAGATCGCCGATGACGGCTCCATCAAGATTTATGTCAAGTACTATACGTGTTTGTTTGAACCCACTAACACCAGTGATTAAAACACTAATGATGACAATCAGAAGGGCAGAGATCGCCGCACCAAGACTTAGAATGGCACAGGACTTGAATATTTTTTCCTTACGGTAGCGTCTTCTAAGCCGTATATCTTGATCTTTGGAGCCCCAATTCACGCGAGCAGATTGATTGGTATCAGTCATATTGTTCCCTATATCTTCTTACGATGAAGAGTGCGATTGCGTTTAAGACAAGAGTGGTGACAAAAAGCGCGAGCCCCAATGCAAATGCAGAAAGCGTTTTAGCACTGGCAAATTCCTGATCTCCAGTTAGAAGCGCGACTATTTGCACAGTAACGGTTGTTACAGCTTCGAGTGGATTAACGGTCAGATTTGCAGCCATGCCCGCGGCCATCACAACGATCATGGTCTCTCCTATTGCTCGCGATGTTGCAAGCAATAAAGCACCGACAACTCCTGGAAGTGCTGATGGTAGGATAACTTTTAAAACTGTTTCGGTTTGGGTTGCGCCAAGTCCAAGGGAGCCGTCGCGAAGGCTTTGCGGCACAACACTGATCACGTCATCTGAAAGGGATGAGATCAAAGGGATAATCATAACGCCCATAACGATCCCCGCGGCGAGCGCACTTTCAGACGCGATTTCAAGGCCGAGCACATCGCCAAGATTGCGAATAAACGGTGCGACCACTAAAGCGGCAATGAAACCATATACAACGGTGGGGATGCCTGCTAGGATTTCTAGCAGTGGTTTGGCTATTTTGCGAACTTTTTTGTTGGCAAATTCCGCCATGTAGATGGCTGAAAGCAATCCAATTGGTCCAGCGATTAACATGGCAATAATCGTGATCAGGATAGTCCCCATAAAAAGTGGTACTGCGCCAAAAGCACCGGAACTTCCGACCTGATCAATACGGATGGCTGTTTGCGGACTCCATTTGATACCAAACACAAATTCGGTTATGGAAACCTGATCGAAAAACAGATAACTTTCAAATATCAACGAGAACAAAATGCCGACCGTGGTCAGTACCGCGATCACAGAGAAAGTCAGCAGGATAAACTTGATTACAGCCTCTATTTTTGTACGAGCACGCTTTAATGGTTTTGCAGCAGCGTAGCTAAAACGGCCAAAAACTCCATACGTCCGCAGGACATATACAAAACCTATAAGTACAATAATTAAGAAAAAAACATTCATTCAACAACCGTTCCAAACAAAGATGAAAGGCTGGATAGAAGTCCAGCCTTTCAAGAAGAGTTTATTTTTTAAGTGCGATTAGATTTTTTGCAGTGTTTTGTACTTCTTTTAGCTCATCGCTGGGTAGCGGAATAAGCCCCTTTTCTGCAAGGTAACCAAAATCTCCCATCGCTTTATCGCTTAAAAATTCAGAAAGATATTCTTCCATGCCGGGAGCAATGGTGCCGACATGTGCTTTTTTCGCATAGAAGAAAAGTGAGCGAGATACTTTATAAGTTTTATCTGCAATATTATCGAAAGTTGGGAGGGAACCCTCAACGATACTGCCTTGTATCACGTCACTATTTTCTTCCAGGAAGCTGTAGCCGAATACGCCAACAGCATCTGGATTTGCTTTGAGTTTTCCAACTATTAAATTGTCATTTTCACCAGCTTCTATATAAGCGCCATCTTCGCGAATTGTGTGGCAAAGGGCTTTATATTGATTTCCATCTTTCGCTTTTATTGCGTTGATTTCAGGGAATGTTTTACAGCCGCCTTCGAGCGCAAGTTCAGCGAATGCATCACGGGTTCCGGATGTTGGAGGAGGGCCGAGAACTTCGATCTTCTTGTTTGGTAGAGCTGGATTTACTTCGTCCCAGGTTTTATACGGGTTTGGTACGATTTCGCCGTTTACGATAACGTCTTTAGCTAATCCAAGCCAGATATCCTGTAAACGAAAGCTAAACTGCTCTGCTTCTTTTGAATTAGCAAGAACAATACCGTCATAACCAATTTTGATTTCGATTATTTCATTGACACCGTTTGATGCGCAGAGATCTATTTCAGAACTTTTGATGGCGCGTGACGAATTTGTGATATCCGGATGGCTTTCACCAACGCCGCCACAAAAAA
>CAXBLS010000020.1:0-33929 GCA_963976585.1 uncultured Kordiimonadaceae bacterium | reverse complement strand
AAGCCTCCTTATAAAATAAACTAAATAAGTCTCAAATCATTCGACGACGGACATTCTGCATAATGTTCGCAATGAGGTTGCACCTCGAAAATCACTGCAAAGCTTTTCCCGTTTTCATTATTGTCTGCCAATTCATGCGCTCCAATATTGACTATATTCGTAGGTAGACCGATATTACCGCGACGCCTATACCCAAAAGATTTATAGATGTGTGGACATCATAACACAATAAATGGCGTTGCGAATGTCGGCGTCTTTCTGGAGGCGTCACTTTCTCGGTGCTATTGATAGTCTCTGGGAAATTTTTCGTCCCATTTTAGTTCATGCGTTACATCACCATTAATTTTCATTCTACGGATGAAAATAATGCGAAAATTATCTGGGTCACTTTTAAATTCAACTTCTTGTTCCAAACGTATATTGCGTCCTTCTACTTCCCTGACAAGAGCATAAATACCAGTGACTGACGTTTCCGCTGGATTAGCATCTGAGGTGCGGTGTTCTATCTGTTCTTCGAACCTGTCAATACCCCAAGGGAATTTCGATGCCGTTGCATTTAGGGCAAATCCAAAAGCCTCACCAGTTTGTTCATCAATTTGAATGGTGTCAATTTCCGCATAACCGGTAGCGTTACCAGCGTCAATTGACCCATATCCTGGTAATGATGGATCTTCAGCGGGTAATTTAAAAACTGGCACCGGGCGGTCTTGATAAGGAATTACTGGTAAGTCAACGCGGGCCCCATCTGAACCGCCAATAGCAAGCGTAGTCGTCATTGGATAAGCCGTTGGCCAAAGCATAGGCCACATAGAGTTGGTGACTGCAAATCGAATTTTGTGCCCTTTTGGAAATACCCAAGATGTGAGATGCATCTCTATCTCAAGCGGGAAGGTTTCGCCTGGTACCAAATCTTCTGGCTCACGTGCGGAATTGCGGTGGGTGCCGTTAAATGCGGCACCGCCCACTTGCGTCACACTGCCGTCGGGGGCAACGTCGGAAATGCGCACAACCCAATTTGCTCGTGGTGCTGTGGCAGATACATTAAGAAAAGCTTTTGGTCGGCCAAGAATTTCTAAGGGTTCATCTAAATCTTCACTTTCATAGACAAGTGCAAAATCGTCCATCGGCTGTTGATCTGGTGCAACGCTGCCCCACCACATAACCGGTCCTCCGCCTTCCAGACCAACGGATGCTTTATAGTCAAGCGTATGCGTATCCGTTTCTGTGGGGTTTGACGAAAGGCCATTTTCGGAAGATGCATGAAATGATTGGGTAATGCTGCGCTCAATTGGCCAGCCGTCTTCATAACGCCATTTTCCCGGCATATCGACTATGTCTGATTGTGGGGGGTGCCAATCGCGAACAAAAACGGTAAATTTTGGTTCATCCATTATCCCGGTATCAACATCTTTTAACCAGTGATCAAACCACCTTACTGCTTCATGGCGCCATTCAATCTGTGGAATATGTCCGGCATTGTGTGGATAGTCATGATCCCAAGGGCCGATCATGGCTTTAACAGGGGCTGTCACATTTTCCAGCATGCGGGGTAGAGAATTACGGTATCCATCATACCAACCACCAATATGAAAGCTCGGTATTTTAATCTGATTATATTTATCAAGGGAAGACGCACGGTCCCAAAACGGTCCATCACGCTGATTGCGCATATAGGTAAAGACGCTCGGTTCTGCTTCAAAGCGGTTCTTTAGCCAATTATCATCCAGTTTATATTCCGGTGCGCCGGGAAGCGAATTATAAAGGTCGGCGCTCATCATCCAACTGTCCGTATGCATGATGCCATCAATATAATGCACATCTTCTTGGTAAAGGGCTTCTGTTGCCATTACTGCTATGAAGGTTTTCAAGGCGGGTGGCTGGCGTACGGCCATTTGAATAGAGTTAAAACCGCTCCAAGAAATGCCGAACATGCCGATATTGCCATTTGACCAGTTTTGCTTTGAAAGCCAGTCAATAATCACTTCTCCGTCATCCAGTTCTATATCTGAATATTCGTAGGGGATGACATGACCTTCGCTATTACCAGTACCGCGAATATCGACGCGGGCGACCACATAGCCATGTTCCACAAAATATGAATAATTTCCAAAGGCACCATCACGACTTTCAACTTTACGGTAGGGTGAATATTCTAACAATATAGGTAAATCATCACCTGATTTTAATCCTGCGGGCACATAAAGGTCCGCGGCAAGGTTTATGCCGTCCGGCATCGGGATCATAACTTCTTTTATTTCGATAGTAGTTTTGCTTTCAGGTGCTTGGTTCTCAGAGCACCCTTGGATAAGACATAACAAAACAAGGCCATAAATTGATAGTAAACGCATAAAAAGTCCAATTCATTGATTTATAAAGAAGTATTGATCACCAAAAATAAAATATCCATAATGGTAATATTATACATTGAAAAACCATTAAAACAATGCTTTTATACAAGCGTATAATAAATCGCATTCGGTACGGAGAAGGAATCGTGACAGAAATTTATGGTGTTAATATCGGAAAAGGTATTGAAATTACCTTGCCCTCAAGCTGGTATTTGGACGATGAAATTTTCCAATTGGAACGCGAACATATCTTCATGAAAGAATGGATGTGTGTTGGTCGTGCGGAAGATTGGATCGGGCCTGGTGACAGTAAAACAATTGATGTCTTGGGAGAAAGCATTATCATTCTTCGAAACCAAGAGGGCGCGTTTCGGGCTTTTTATAATGTTTGCGTCCATAGAGGGGCGCGAATATGCAAATCTGATAACGATTTAGGCCCAGACCGCTTACCTGTTACTGGCGGCGTGATTAAGCGGAAACATATTATGTGCCCTTATCATGCTTGGACTTATGACCTAAATGGTAAATTGATCTCTGCTCCTAACATGACAGAAGAAATGGGTTTTGAAAAAGATAAAATCAATCTTCATCCTGTGTTGATCGACACATGGGGCGGGTTTGTTTTTATTAACCTGACACCTGAAACTGCACATCCATTTGAAGAGCATATCAAAAATCTTAAGAAAAACTTTTCAAATTATCCTCTAGAAGAATTGCGCGTCGCAAAAACAATTCATTATGATATTGATGCCAATTGGAAAGTGATCTGTGAAAATTATAATGAATGTTATCACTGTGGCCCTGTGCACCCTGAACTTTGTCAGATTGTACCCGCCTTTAAACAAAATGGTGGTGCCGATCTTGACTGGGATAGGGGAATTCCACATCGCGAAGGGGCCGATACCTTTACACCGTCAGGTACAACAACAAGGCGTGCTTTCCCTGATTTAAATGAAGACGAGCAAACCCGCCATAAAGGTGAGCTTTTATATCCCAATATGTTAATGAGTTTTGCAAAGGATCATGTTGCCGTCTTTATTTTTATCCCGACAAGTGCAGGACACACAAAGCTAGATTGTCATTTTCTGTTTGAGCCATTTGAAATGGAAAAGGAAGACTTTGATGGATCGGACGCAATTGATTTTTGGCATTTGGTAAATAGGCAAGACTGGAATATTTGCGAACGTGTCCAGCAAGGAATGTCTGCCCGCGTGCATAAACGCGGTATGTTTTCACCCATGGAAGACTGGAACCTCGATATCCGTAAATATGTCACAAACCGTATAGGTGCTTTTGTCCCGCCTGAGCTTTCAAACTAATTTTAAGAAATGGAAATAGAAATCATGCCGAATAGTCCTGATTATTCAATTTTATTTAAGCCTGTAAAAATTGGCCCTGTAACCGCCCCTAATCGGTTTTATCAGGTGCCGCATGCCAGTGGAATGACCGAAGCAAACCCCAGAGTTAGAGCAGCATTTAGAGGGACGAAAGCAGAAGGCGGATGGGGTGTTGTTTCAACAGGTGCCGTTTCCACTCATCCTTCATCTGATGATAGTCCGTTACCATTTGGACGCATGTGGGATGATAATGATATTCGCTCCCACGCGCTTTCAACGGACGCTATTCATGAGCATGGATCATTGGCGGGGGTTGAACTTTGGCATGGTGGTGCTGCGGTGATGAATAGAACATCCCGTATTGCACCATATTCTCCGTCGGGTATCCCATGGGCGGCTACGCATGTTGGTTTTATGGGAAATCAAAGACCGCGTATTATGGATAAGAACGACATTCAAGACGTTATCCAGTGGCAAGTCGATGCCGCGATACGCGCAAAGTCGGCGGGCTTTGATATTATCTATATTTACGCGGGTATGGGGTACCTCGGGTATGAATTTTTATTGGAAGAATATAATCATCGTACCGATGAATATGGTGGTTCGACCGAAAATAGAACTCGTTTCGTTAAAGAAATGATCGAAGCTACGAAAAATGCCGTGGGGGACACGTGCGGCGTTGCACTTCGAATTAGCCTTGAAGAACTTCGCGCCAAACCTAGTGATAATTATCAATCACAAGCCCATGAAGTGGTAAGTTTGCTTTCTGATGTTCCGGATCTTTGGGATGTTAAGATGGATTCAAGCCCTACCGATTGCGGTGCATCACGCTTTCGCGAAGAGGGGGCGCATGAGCCTGTTATTGATTTCGTTAAAAAGGTTACTGATAAACCAGTTGTCGGTGTTGGCCGCTTTACATCACCAGATAAAATGGTCAGTCAGATTAAGCGCGGCGTACTCGACCTTATTGGTGGTGCACGTGCCGGAATTGCTGACCCGTTTATGCCCAATAAAATTAAAGAAGGGCGCGTTGACGATATCCGTGAATGTATTGGCTGTAATATTTGTATTTCGAGTTGGCACGATGGTGTGCCCGTCAGATGCACTCAAAATTCAACGGCAGGTGAAGAGTGGCGCAAAGGCTGGCATCCAGAGAAATTTGCAAGCCCCGAAAGTGATGATGCAATACTAATCGTCGGTGGTGGTCCAGCCGGACTTGAGGCAGGATTAATCGCCGCAAAACGTGGATATGATGTCACCATAGCCGATAAATCGGATACTCTTGGTGGACGTTTGAATTTTGAAGCAAACCTGCCGGGGCTTTCCGCATGGGGACGGGTGAAGGATTATCGTCTTTACGCGCTTCAGCAAATGGCAAATGTGAACCTTTATCCATCGAGCGAACTTGGTATTGAAGAAATACTGGAACTAGGCCATCAACGTGTGGCCATTGCCACAGGTGCGCACTGGACGAAGATGTTATATTCCTCATTGGAAATTCCGGTCGGAACACTTGATAAAGCAAATGTCTATACGCCAGATGATATTGCGGCGGGCGTGGTGCTGGAAGGTCCCGTTCTGGTTTACGATTTTGATAATTATTATATGGGCGGTGTTATTGCCGAACATCTTGCAAATCAGGGACTATCAGTATCTTACGCTACCTCTGGGGGGCATGCCTCCGCATGGACCATTATGACCAATGAATTGCCTTTTGTGCATCAACGATTGGAAGAAAAGAATGTTAATTTAACGACGCTATCGTTGTTGGTCGACTTGGAAGCTGGTAAAGCTCATATGAAAGATATCTTTACTGGAAAAGAAAGCAAAATTGATGCCGCTTCTGTTGTTATAGTGGGCCATAGGGCTCCTAATAATACTTTATATCAGGCGTTGAAGGATCAACCGGAAGCGCTCAGTGATGCAGGAATTAAATCAGTTGATATTATCGGAGATTCGTTTGCGCCGGGCGCATTGGTTCATGCAGTCTATTCAGGACATGAATACGCCCGTGGATTAGATGATAAGGACGCCGGATTATACCTTAGGGATTTACCAATTACTGAGAATGGAACGGGTAAAGTAATTTGCTAATTTTTCAGATTGGTTTTAATATGCGAGTATCACATCGTAACCGTTCCCAGAATTGAATTAATGAGCAATATGAGAGGAATGTCTATTAATGGATATAGGGATACCATTAAAGAAACTTGGTGAAGTTGATATTACTGACCTCAAGAAGGCAATCCTTAGTCAGGAGGAAGAAGCTTGGTTTGAACAGAAACACAGGCAAAACTCATTTGAAGTTCATAAACAAACGAGCTCAATTATACTTTTGTTTTGCGATAATGAATGGCCAAATGTTTCTACGTTTAAGGAGCCTGGGTGGGACAGGCTTGCTGATGTGATGATGCCTATAATTGATGATTTGTTGGAAAAGCATTATCCGCCAGGGGGGACTATTCTCAGAGCAATGGCCGCCAGATTGCATATTGGTGGTGTCATTGAGCCACATGTAGATAAATTACCCTCTTTTCATGCAGGTCACCGTATCCATATTCCTATTCAAACGAATCCTAGAGTGCGATTTACGATTGGTGGGCGTCCTTATAAATTTGAAGTAGGCCAAGCATATGAAATTAACAATCAATTAACCCATAGTGTTATGAATAAAGGTAACGAGCACCGCATTCATGTTATTTTTGATTATATGCCTACTAAGAATAGCTGACTTATTTCAATGAAATTCTTCAATAATTAAAACGAAATTTTGATTGAAAGTTAACCGTTATTCTTCGGACGTCTTTTCTGTGTGCGTTTCATTATTATGAACGCGGCCGTCGCACCAACCAAACAAATGCCGGACGTAATCAGATAATAATAACGATAACCCATTTCTACGGAATAAGTATCTAGCAATACTCCGCTTAAATAGGGGACATAAATATCGGGGATAAAGCCAATCACCGACACCACACCTGCTGCTGTACCGGTTAGTTTTACTGGAATGCCACTCTCTTCCAGTAGCGCAAAATAGATGCCCCGAAGCGCATATGCGGCGAAAGCTGCTAAGACCAGTCCGATCAACATAAAATAAATCATGTTCGCACCGTATGGCATGATCCCGTAAATGAAAAATACACAAACAATTATTGACAGTAAGAAAAAGATTGCGCGGGAAATACCAATTTTATCACCTATAAATCCTGATGTTACCGCTGAAACGGGATTGAGCCACACTTTACCCATGCCGATCATAACCGCAATGCTGGTGCTCATTGCAAACGCACTATCAGCAAATGGTACGAAATTAATGGTACCCCAGTAACCGCTATAGGCGCTAAAGATGACAATAGAAATAAGCCAGACTTCTTTCATTTTAAGGACGCTCAGGATATCTTGCCATTCGACCTTATGTGAAGTATCACCTTCGTTTTTGATGTCTGTCTCAGGGCTATTTAACGTAAACCATGTTAGAATTGCGAGAAGGATATTAGCACCAGCGTAAATATTGATAACCACTGACATTGTTGTTGCACTGTTGCCAAGCCAGATAAATATCCCTCCGAGCAGACTTCCGTACACGGCTTCTGTAAAGCCCCGGCCACCTTCAAGAAAACCAAACGCGCGCCCCTGTTCCTCGTGTGGAGCCCAATTCCGTGTTGCTTTAATCATGGCGTTCCAGAACACCATGGACATATTCAAGCCCCAGAAAGCATGCAGTATCAAACTATGTTCGAATGAAGGAATTGTGGAAAAATAAACGCCGGTAATTCCGGTTAAGAACAGCGCGGACGACATCAAAATCCGCGGTGAAAAAAAATCCGCGAGCCATCCACCTGGAAAATAACCAAGTAACGAAAACACGCCAAAAGCACTCATGAGAAGGCCGAGTTCGGTATTGGAAAAGCCAAACGCATTCTGCATGGGGATATAGTAAAATTCACGAAGGAAGGGTAGCATAAAAATGGTGCCGCCCGACAGGCAGAGTGTCGCCATTATTACCCAGCGATTGTGAGATTTCAACATTAACTCCCTGTGCTTTTTTGTCCTTATGTTATACGGTCGTATAATTATTTTGTCGAATCTTATTATTTCGGTATGTTTTTAACAAAGGGTTTTACTAATATAGCCAGTGGTAATATTGCGGTTTATAATGTAAGTTTTATTGTGGAGATCAGGAAATGAATTCAATATGATGACAAATGAAATTTTTGTTGGGGTGGAACTGAATCTTAAAGATAAAAGAGAAGTTTTCATTCATGCAGCTATTAACTGCATTGCTGATCACGGCTATGCTGAAACCACGGTTAGAAAAATTTCAAAGTATGCGGGTGTCACTCCCGGATTATTAATTCATTACTTTGACGGTAAAGAAGCTTTGATCGCGGAGGCCTATCAATATCTATCTAATTTTATTTTAAATAGTTACAGTGAAAAAACGAGCGTTATTAATGAAGATCCGGTAGAATTTCTTCGGGTCTTTTTTGCCGCTAGGATTGAGTGGGAAACGTTAAGTCCAAAACTCTTGAAAATTTGGCTTACATTCTGGTCTATGACCCTAAACCGCAGTAATATGAAACATATTCATCAAGGGTTATATGAGAGTGAGCATAATGAAATGGTCAATATGCTTGAAAAAGCGTATGAGGCGCAAGGACTAGAAACGGATCCCAAAAAGCTTCGCAAGGTAACAATCGGTATTCTTGCTATTTTTGACGGCTTGTGGCTTGAATGGTCGCTTGATCCAACTTGTTTTTCTGCAGAAGAAGCTCATGAGATTTTGATCGATTTTGTTGAAGGGGCCACCGGTTTAAAGTTTTAGTAAATTCATATTGAATATCTAAGTGATCTAAAAATTAACCTATAATATTTTTACCTTGATCGATTGTAACCACGGTTCGGTATAAAGTGCCATTTTAAGTTTTATCCATTGGTACAAAAATGTAATATATCGCATAGCGAATAGAAAGTAGAAGAAAAATAAGGCGTATGAATACGAAAACCGAGAAGCCTGATGCAAATGTTACTCAGGCAATTCAAGCCCTTCAATCGGGTAAACCAGCACTGACCGAACAAATTTGCCGCGCACATTTAAGCTCTCATCCGGCAAGCATTGAGCATTTACGGTTGCTTGGTCATGCGCTTCAAAATCAAGATAAATTAGATGATGCTATAGAGAAATTTAAATTAGCACTCAACTTAGCCCCAAAATTTGCCCCTCTTCATGAAGACTTAGGCAGTGTACTGGCCATACAGGGAAAATTTGAAGACGCTATCCCTTGCTTCGAACAAGCCGTTAAACTTGATAGGAAACTTACTAACGCTCAAAAAAAATTAGGACAAGCATTGGCCGCTGTTGGCCGGGGCAAAGAAGCTGACGAGGTTTACGAGGAATATTTTAAAGATGAACCGGGTGTTGGTTTGGTAGCTCAGGGTGTCGAACATGATCGCGCCGGTCGTGAGCAAGAAGCGATTGATTGTTTTAAAAAGGCATTGAGAAATGATCCAGATAGTGTAGATGCGATGAGGTACCTGGCCATTGCCTACATTAAACAAGATAAAAACTTAAATGATGCAGAGGCCTTGCTGCGTAGAGTGGTGCAAATTGCACCAGATTTCGCATTGGGATGGGGGGATTTGGGCCATGTCCTGATCAAAAGTCGAAATTATATGGAAGCCATTGAAGCTTATAAGAAGGCGATAGAAATATTGCCGGATAACTTTACGGCGTGGATACAGCTGGCGAGTGCGCAGGCAACAGCGGGATATCCGGAAGAATCAGCTAAATCATACAGAAAAGTCCTTGAAATAAACCCTAAAGCACCGAGTGCATTATTGGGTTTCGGTCATGTTCTGAAAACTCTTGGCGATCAACCAGGGTCATTACGTGCCTATCGTGAAGCAATTCGTCAAAAGCCAGAATTTGGCGAAGTATATTGGAGTATGGCAAATCTGAAAATTTTCAATTTTGAGGATGAAGAAGTGAAGGAAATGGAACATCAACTGGAAAATAGTCAGTTGAACGATACAACGGAAGTCCATTTTAGGTTCGCCCTTGGAAAAGCATATGAGGACAAAAAGGATTATGACAAGGCTTGGGAATATTATCATTCAGGTAATGAACTTCAGCGTCAACTTGTCGAATATGATCCGGTTGGCCATAGTGGACGTCATGAAAAACTACGTTCTTATTTTACAAGGGAACGCATAAAAGAATTTGAAGGTAATGGCTACCCAGATGAAGGGCCTATTTTTATTGTTGGCCTTGGGCGTTCAGGTTCAACATTAATTGAACAAATTCTTGCTAGTCATAGTCAAGTTGAAGGAACAGAAGAACTAGCAGTTCTGGCAAAACTTTCTGATACAGTTGGCCGTTTTCGTACTGATAATGTGCGCTATCCAGAAGCCTTGGATGAAATGCGTCCGCAAGATTGGCGCGGGTTAGGATTAGATTATCTGGAAGGGGCGAAACGTTATCGAATGACAGATAAGCCAATATTCACAGATAAATTGCCCAATAACTATTCATACGTAGGGTTTATTCATCTTATTTTACCAAACGCAAAAATAATTAATGCCAGGCGCCATCCAATCGATAGCTGTCTCGGCAATTATAAGCAGCTCTTTGGTCATGGACAAAATTTTACATATGATATGTTCGATATGAGTGAATATTATAAGGAATATTCACGTCTGATGGATCATTGGAATGATGTGTTACCAGGCAAAGTTCTTGATGTTCATTATGAGGAAACGGTGACAGATCTTGAAGGTCAAGTCGCAAAAATTCTTGATCATTGTGGGCTACCCTTCGAAGAACAATGTCTGCGTTTTTATGAAACTGAACGTGCCGTTAAAACCGCAAGTTCTGAACAAGTCAGGCAACCAATTTATACTGGTGGCATGGGCAAATGGCGTAAGTATGAAAAACATCTTGAAGAATGGCAGGAAGAATTTGAACCGATCATTTCAAAGTTGCCGGATGTGGTTAAAAACGCTGGTCGATAATGAATGGCTTAGGGCCTAAAAAGGCCAAATCTCAAGCCCGTGGATAGCATTTCGAATATCCATTGAAAGATTAACAGATAGAAGCGTTTTAGAGTCTTTCAGATCATAGATCGATATTGTTGAGGGGGATGATCCCGCAGCAACCACACGATCATTAATCAGGCATAAGCCGCGACCAAAACCCTGGCGGGCGACTTTACTATCGTCGATACCGTGATGTTCAAGATCAGCCTTATCATATATAGGAACTTGAAACGCCCTATCTTCTTCTCCGGAACGTGATGCATATCGCACGGCATTTGCTTCACTATCATTAAATAACACTCCGTCCCTGAAGGGCTGGGCGTTATGGGTACCTTGCGGTAACGTTGCGGACATATTTATTTCTTCGCCGTTGAAGTGAAGCATACCACCTGATTTTAGACCGCTTATATACATACCATTCTCGTTCGCGTGAACATTATTTATGTGTAGTTTATTTAACGGTAGGGGACCATCATCACCATTTGGGTCATATACCCCCGCTTTGAAGCGAAAACCATCCAGATCAACATGCAGGGCCCAGTGAAAAGCCTTTTGGTCCAAGTCAAAAGAGAGAATGCTGTCAAAACCAGTTGATGCGATGAACAAACTGCGCTCGTGGATGCTCATTTCATGCGCATGCTTGAGGTATGGTGAACGCCATGACCCGATGAGTTTAAATTCTGGTGTATAGGCAAAAAGCTCATCACTTGCTACAATGTAAACTGTGTTGCCATCTATGGCAATGCCGCGAAGCCCACGGTCCCAGCCACGGCCCTGCCAATCAATATTTGCGGTGTTCCAGTCAACAACCTGACGAATATCTTGCTTTTCAACATCAATTATAAAGACCCCGCCATGGCTTTCGCCTTGTTGACTTCCTCTGACAACGGATGTGGTTATTAGTTTGACCATGGGTTGACCTCAATTAATGCATTAAAACTCAGTGTTGAGCCTATTTATATTTATGGCTTCCCGCAATAAAAAACGACCGCCCCGAAAATTGGGACGGTCGTTCCATTAGTTTTGTAAGTTTCCTAGAACTTCTTCATAAGTTTAAGGCTCATCGTCCGTGGTCTTGCCAAGTTAACTGTAGGACCAAAGCGCTCTTGTGTGCCCCAATCTTCAGCATAGCCCTGAGCACCATATGAAGTAAAAGTATTTGCTCTTTGATTAAACAGATTACGAACCATAAAAGTAATGGTGGTTGAATCGTCAATCTCAAGGCCTATCTGTAAATTAGACATAGTGGAACTCTCGATGTCGTATTCACCTTCCGCATAAGCCTCTTCTAATCTTGAGTATAAGCCTCCTCGGTATGTGAAATCATACCTGAAATACAAATCGGCATTTTCAAATACGCCGGGTATTGTGTAATCGAAACCGAGTGCAAATTTCTTTCTTGAGGCGTTAGGCATTGGCGTTCCAGATTGCATTATCTGCTCGCCTTCTAAATCAAAATATTCGCCTGTGAAATATGGGTTGCCGACATAGGCATTACCGTTGAGTTTTAAATCCCTGGTAACACGCCAAGTAAAGTCAAGTTCGACACCAAGGTTGCGTCCGCCTTCAGCGTTCGTTTGTCCGTTAATCCACCATCTATCTGGATCATCAAGGGTTATCTGGATACCTTCCCACTTCATATAAAATACGTTTGCATTTATTTGCAGTCGATTATCCAACCATTCCGATTTGATTCCTGCTTCATAGTTATTCATTTTGTCTGGATCAAAATTAGTTTCAAAAAGTCCTGTTTCGACCGCTTTTCTGCTATTTGTGCCGCCTAATCGGAAACCCTGACTAAAGGTGGCGTAAATCATGCGGTCGTCGTCAATGTCATATTGAGCGCTAAATTTAAAGACTTGGTTGCTATCTTTACCATCTTGGATTTGAAGAGGTCCCTCCCCGATAGATGAAATCACAGGAAGCCCCGGCGGCCACTGGTCGTCAGTGACAGTATGGCGTTTGAACTCGAACCAGCGATAACCAGCTTGAACATGGAATTGATCGGTCAATTGATAACCAATTTCACCAAAGCCAGCTATCTGCGTAATTTCACGTTCAAATAGATTTCGGTACCAATAATCTCCTTCGCCACCTGGGTCTTTTTCTAATACCATGGGGCAAGATACATATGAAAATGCGGCATTTTCACAGGCAACTTGCTGAGCATACGCCCATGAATTTGTGGTCTCTAGGTTTGGAACAACAGAATAATCATCCCATCCATCTTTCACATTTTCATAGAATCCACCGATCATCCAATCAAGGCGACTGTCAGTGGTGGATGTTAAGCGGATTTCATTACTGTAACGTTGTGCTTCTTGTAAGCTCTTATAAGTACTGCCGCTGTAGCCAGTGTCAAATAGATCGTAATAGTTTAAACCAGATGTTCCATAATATGATCTAATGCCATTGGCCCAATATTTACCATACGCAGTATGTGACGCTTCGTAATGCGTGTTATCAAATGAGTAGGATTGTTCGCGGTCTACATAGGCAAATGAATTGCTTAATTCTGCAAAACCAAGGTCACCTTTAACGGTTACAGCAGCAGACCACCATTTGTCTTTACGGAATTCATCATTAAACGTTGAGTTTTTATAGTCACCAAGAGCCGAATTGGTTTGCCAACTACCCACTGCTTTTGAGTCTTGTGTCATAAATGTCGCGAGCACATCCCAATCTTCGGAAACATTCCAAAGGGCAGATAGACGCCCACCTTTAATGTCGTAGTCATTGTAATTATCTTCTACAAATGCAGCATTATTGGGTGTTGCGCCCCCTCCCGGAGGTGTGGTGCCGTAGTCAACATGAACCGCTCCCGTACCATGTGGCGCATCAGTTAAGACGTTATCAATATATCCACCGTCTCTTGCTTTATAACCAACAACGCGGATGGCAAATTTATCTTCAACGATAGGTAGGTTTACATGACCGGAAAAGTCATAGCTCATTTCCCCGCCTTTGGTTGTTTTAACCTCGGCATTGGCTTGACCAGAAATACCTTCAAAACTAGGTTTGTTGGTAATAATACGCAGTGTACCCGTTTGGGAACTTGAACCAAATAATGTTCCTTGTGGTCCCGGAAGCGATTCAACGCGTTCAATATCAACCATGCGAGGATCAATCTGCGTAGTACTTGCTGTCATTGGTTGGTCATCAAGGTAAACCGCCACTTGGCTATCTTTATACCAGTCACCTGAACCTGATGATACACCACGATAAACCAATTCGTTCACACCTGGCATTGTTGATGTCAGGGAAATACTTGGCAATGCAGCGGCTACATTTTCCATATTGATGATGCCGCGACGTTCGATGTCGGCTGTTGAGAAAGCAGTGATTGATTGCGCAACGTCTTGAATGTTAATTGCCCGTTTTGTCGCTGTAACTGTAATAACATCTATAGAACCACTATCGGTCCGTTCATCTTGCGCTGGAATCTGTGCATCTTGAGCCATTGCAGGCATGCTCGTGAGCATACTCGTCAGCGCGAGTGCTGATGCTCCGGTCTTAAGGCGGGATTTGAGTAATTTTTTTGAAACAAATCTCATATAATTTTCCTCCTACAAATTCATGAATATTGGTGCATTTTTTATTATTATTGTGAAAGCAGTATTCTTTTTATTATTTATACAAGTGTATAACAACATTTTGTTATCGATACAAGTCTATAGCTACATATTTTTTTTGACTTTTTCAAAAGCATTTAAATTAAGGAATAATAGTTTCTTGCATTTGTGTGCATAAGCAATACGTAGACGCCATTCAGAGATTGCGGAGTCAGATTCACTTAGACTATTACATTTGCCGCGCTTAAACTACCTCCTTTGAAAAGGAGAAACGGATGAGCAAATGGGATGCAGAAACAGCACAATGGTATGCGGATAACTACGGTGAATACGAAACCAATAAACTTGGCATTCATGCGCTGACACTCCCATCAACAGCAACAGTGATTGATATAGGTTGTGGTACTGGCTGTGCCTTAAGGCACGCCGCGAAGCAGGTTACCCATGGATCATTAATTGGCATTGATCCTGTGCCTCGTATGGTAGAGATAGCGCAAGAACGTACCGAAGCCGCACATATTTTATATATGGTTGGAAGCGCAGAAAATATACCAGTGGAAACCGCCATAGCAGATATTGTCCTGGCATTCGATTCCTTTGACCATTGGCAGGATCAGAAGCAGGGTTTGGAAGAAGTTAAACGAATAGTCAAGCCAAACGGTCAACTGGTTGTAATAAAGGACGGCGGCGTACCTGATGGAGATAAGTCACGTCAAATTTTTGTAGATATACTGGAAAAATCAGGCTTTAATCTGATAAAAGAACGAGCCATTAAAGATGATGATATTTCCTTTACAATGTGGACATACGAAATAATACATTGATTGCCAATAACAGAACCTGCACCAAATCACCATTTTGCGGACGACGGTATTTATTAACCGTTTCAAAAACCCCACCTAGAATCCGCTCCCTACCTAAATCAGGCGCTCAGAGGGGCCTACAATTTCGGATAGTGATATTTATGTCGAATGGCCGCTTCCGACCCAAAGCGGACATTCAACAAGTACCAATTTGACCCCTTAATTTATTTAACGTAAGCTCCATTGATCTAAGGTGATATGCCACGTATCACTTAATCAAGTACAGCAGAACTTGGTTCTAATTCAATCATTTTCATGGCTGGTAATTAATGTTAGTTGAGGAAACGCTATGGACCGTAGGACATATCTAAGAACATCAGGAAGTTTTATAGCGTCAGGGTTGCTACTTGGTGGTTGCGCGGTCGCCAATAAAGAACACCCGACTTCAGCAACAGGAAAAGTGATCGTATCACCAAACCGTGTTATCGGGGAAATGGCTGGTCTTAGACCTTATCGCAAAAAAGGTTTTCGCATTGAAATGGAAACTGATGGCGATAAAACTATTATTCATAACTATGGTCATGGCGGATGCGGAATTACTTTATGCTGGGGGTCGGCTTTAAAAGCAGTGGAGTTTATCAAAGCATTAAACCCAACCGAACAAGAAATAGGCGTTATTGGCTGTGGTGTTATCGGACTAACAACTGCTAGGGAAATTCAACGTCTTGGGTTTAAAGTAGCAATTTTTGCTGATAAGTTACCACCTTATACTACCTCAAATTTAGCAGGCGCATTGTGGGAGCCAACCACAATTGGTGATCCTGACATATTTGACGACGCTTATCCCTCCAGATTGGCAGAAGTAGCAAGAATGTCTTACAAGCGCTTTACCAAAATGCTAGGCCCAAAATACGGCGTACGTTTTATTGATAGATACAGAGTAGGAAATACTGCGGATGAGTTCCAAAGGTATAAGTCACGCTGGGAAGCAGATTTAACACCGGAATTATACCCAGGTAAAGAGACTTTGAATGTGGAAAACAATCCTTTCAAAACCAACATGGGTGAACGGCAAAAAGCAATTCATATTGACCCTGATATTTTCCTTAATCAGTTAATTAGGGATTTTCGCATAGCCGGTGGAAATATATATACTCATAATTTTTCAAGTCGGTCAGAGATATTTGAAGTCGGTAGAAACATAATGTTCAACTGTGCCGGGATGGGGGCCGCCAAGTTATTTGATGATACTTCACTTGTTCCCGTAAAGGGGCAATTGCTATCATTATTGCCGCAAGATAACGTGGATTATATTTTATTTGGGCCGGGAGGGTATCTGATGCGAAGATCAAATTCTATTATACTAGGCGGAAGTCATGATGAAGGAATTTGGAATTTATCTGTTGATCCTCAAGTATCATCGCGAATTATGACCCAACATAAACAGTTTTTTGATAGCTATTAGAATTATGTTAGAGAAATTAAACTATATGCTGTACCTCTTTATTCCAATCTGAATGTCCGCTTATGGCCGAAAGCAGACATTCCCCTTAGTAGATTTAATCATTAGACATGATAAAAAACAATAATGTCTTATCGGAATTAAAAATCTCGTCGCGCGTTGCAATCTTTATATGACTTTAAGGTTAATAATTTTACTTAGTCAGAAGCCGGATGACACCATCTCGTTTATTTAGCAAAAATAATTTTCCGTCTGTCGTATGAGCAAGTCGCACGTCGGCACGATTAGCTTCTTCCCGTCCTTGTTGTGTGTTCTTCTCACGAATGACCTCCAAGACCGTTTTATTGGCTCCGTTGCCCTTAAGAAGGATACGGCGAATGGCATCTTGACCTCCATTTGGCAGCTGATCCGCAGAAACATAAAATATTTCTCCACTGGCGAGTTCGGCAAAGATGAGTAAATTTTGCAATTGTGGTATGTCGGCTGCGCGATAAACGGCAAGTCCACTTGACGCAACTGAGGATCGCAGCATTAGGGGATCCTTTTGATCATATTCTACAACAGGAAAGATCATATCGGGATCATTCCTAGGGTCGCCAACTTCAACGCCGTCGCGGCTTACATAACGAAAACTGCCTTCCCAGACTTTCCATCCTAAATTTGCTCCGGAGTTGACGGGACTGACTTCTTCCACCGTGTTCTGACCAATATCCGCCACATACATCTGACCATTTTTAGAATCCCATGCGAGGCGATTAGGAGACCTTGTGCCGTAAACATAAATTTCACCAAGGGTGGACGCTTCATTATCATTCACGAACGGATTGTCCGCCGGAATACCGTACTGTCCGTTCTCGCTATTAGACCCGATCGGGTTTATACGCAGAATTTTACCAAAAACGGACGCTAAATTCTGTGACATATTCATGGGATCACCGCCGCTACCGCCGTCTCCTATACTAATATACAGTGTTCCATATTCGGGCGTGCCGGGTTCAGCCAAAGGATTAAACGCAATCTGACCGCCGTTGTGATTGCCGAATGGTTGCTCCATGCGCATAAGTTCACGCGGTGCGTCCCCATCATAAGTTTTCGAGCCGGCATCTCGCACTTTCCATTCTAGGAGAAGTGTATCATGTGCGTCATTTCCCCCTTCAGGTGTAAAGCCCGGATCAGGTTCTGTGTTCGTACTATCCAGTAAAGTATAAAATCGACCATACCCGGGCGATTCAATATTATTGAACTCTGGATGAAGAGCTAAACCAGTGAAACCCCGCTCTAAAACGGTCCATTTAAGATCAACGGCCCACTTCGCATCACTCAAATTAAGAAATTCAGTTACTTCACCACCTTCTTTCACGGTGTACAAAATGCCGTGAAGGTCATTGACAAAATAACGGCTCCCCTCTGGCTCGGCCTCAAGGTCCATCGCCAGTGCGGCTTCTCCGTCAACGTCGGGCAGTGTGGCAAATTCTTTATACCCAACAGATATGATGTCTTGGTTAGCTTCAATCTTACTACTAAACGGATCGTTCGTCGTTTGCGCGAATAAAGGGGAGGTCAAAAAACCGAGTATTAATAATGCGGCTTTTGCTTGAAATGTACATCGCTGTAAACATTTCTTCGACAGTGCTAGCAAGTTTCGAAGTTTTTCGGTCATTTTCAATGCCTCATTTTAAAAATTCATCGTTTTAAACAATTCGCTCGCAATAGATCACGGTGTTACGCATCTCTACGATGAAAAGAGCTTACTTCAATTGATTTAAGCGGTCAAATTTACAACTTACGAACGTCTGCTTTGGGTCGAAAGCAGTCATTTGGTTCTTCTAGCAATAAGGGGCAAATCAATTGATTACTCAGAGGTGTTGTTGAAGCATAAAGGAAGCGCCGTAGGGTAACTTTCATAATACCTTCTTAAATTTGACATTCCACTCATTTAAGACGCTGTTCATATGAACCATATCAGGAGTTGAACATGAGCGATATTGATGAAAATGAAGCGAAAAATTTTGCGTTATTGCAGCATTCATTGACGAGTGTTCAAAATGCGGTTCGGGCTTATGACGTTAAAGCCCAGATCGTAAGTATCGGTTTTATCTTTTCACTTGGCTTTATTACAACGATCAGTGAATTTTCACTTGCGCATTCGGACTATTCAGAAGTGCTTGTTCTTATTTTCTGGATCTCGGGTGTGGTGCCCATAGCAATGTTTGGCTATGTTTTGTATCCCTCACGGAGTCTGGCACCCAAACTCGGCACCAAAGTAAAGAACCTTCAGCGCAGTTATTATATTCTTGATGATCGCTACCCGACCTTGGATGATTATCTCGAATCTTTTGATCAAAGTGACTGGAAGGTGGAATTAGCTTACGAGATACAAAAAAATTCACTTCTAAGGGATCTAAAACGAAAACGTTTCGTATTGGGGCTCTATCTTGCCGGAGTTTCATTTATTTTAATGTTTACGCTTCAGCTTTTTCATTCTTTGCGTTTTTTGATCTGATAATTCTTGGTTATTTTAATAATTAATTCCCATCAATGTCACAAATATATAATCACCGCCTCCTAAGGTTCTGAAGCATTTTATTATTAATTATTAGAGGAACTATTATGTTCAAGAGATTATGTGTTTTTATTATATTTTATGAAATTTTGATAGGCGTTGGGCTGAGTGCCCAGTCAAAAGAGATCCCGTTAAAAACAGAGAATATTATTTTGATAACTCTGGACGGTATGCGCTGGCAGGAAGTATTTCAGGGAATTGACAAGCGCTTTTTTGATCAAGAACAATACCTGGCGTATCATTATACTCACGAAGATTTTAAGAAAGAATTCTGGCGGGAAACAGCGGAGGAGCGGCGGGAAGTGTTATTTCCTTTTTTATGGAATGTCGTATCCAAACAAGGGCAGCTCTACGGCAATCGTGACAAGGGCAGCAATGCCGATATTATTAACGAATTCCATTTTTCTTATCCGGGCTATAATGAAATTCTTTCAGGCATCGCAGATCCGAGAATTACGGGCAATGACAAAATCTTAAACCCCAATAAAACCTATTTGGAATGGCTTGATAACAGGCCTGAATATAAAGGCAAGGTCGCGGCTTTTGCCTCTTGGGACGTATTCCCGTACATTATCAATAAGGACCGAACTGATATATTTGTGTATTCTGCTTTTGAAGACATGGTCGCCTTACCAGATAATGAGCGGATTGAAATATTAAACCAGGTGCAAAAAGATACCCCAAGCCCTTGGGATGCTGTCGGATTGGATGTGTTTACATATAATTTTGCCCTGGAATATCTGCAGCAGAGAAGGCCAAAGGCGCTGTTTATTTCTTTCGGTGAAACGGATGATTTCGCTCATAATGGGCAATATGATCAATATATTTTAGCGGCACGAAGGACCGATGATTTTATCGGTCGTATATGGAAGTGGGTGCAAAATGATCCAGATTATAAAGACAAAACAACCTTACTTATCACAACTGATCACGGTAGAGGCCATATTGACCTTGAACAATGGAAACATCATGGACGTTTTGAATATCAAGATGAGAATGGTGAAACAAAACTTTCTCATATCGAAGGCGATACTTCAATATGGGCTGCCGTCATTGGGCCGGATACCTCCGCAAGCGGTGAAATGGAAAATGTAAACGACATAAAACAGTCGCAGTTTGCATCAACTTTGGTAAAATTTCTAGGTCTTGAATATTTGTCCTCCCATGAAAGTTTGCAGGCGGGCGAACCGATTGAAACAATGTTTAAATAAAGAATAAATGTTGTGGTTAAAAAGCCCGCGTTAAGCGGGCTTTTTTCATGACCAATTTCCTTGTAGACTGCTTAGCATAATCGAATGATGGAAAACGCGGTTTGCGTTAACGTCGCGTACTTCAAATACGATCAGGGGATCATTTAATTCCCAGTCAATATAAATTACCCCAAAGTTTTGACCCGAGTAGCTTTTATCATTCCAGCGATAGGCATTTGGACTGACGTTTGACCAGATTTCGGTAAGGCCGCTAGAGGTGATATCCCAAAGCGGATATGGTCCACCACTTTGCTGGCAAGATATTTCTGCCCAATGGGTATCTCCACTGACAAAAAAGACACCATTCACCCGGTATTTATCAATAAGATCGATTAAACGCTGGCGTTCGTGAGGGAAATTAGACCAAGCCTCCCATCCGGGCTGGGTTGCAATAAATTGAAGACTTGATGCGATGATTTTTATTTTTGAAGGGATTTGCATTTGTTGCTCAAGCCAGTGCCACTGCGTTTCACCAAGCATGGTTTGGTTTTTATCGGCAATTGGAAGATAGGGACCAAATCCCGCGAGGTCTCTTTCTTTAGCCTTTGCAAGACTGTCGACGGTTCTAAGATTATCGCGATTATACCTCAAATCTGGCAAGATCACATGAACCCGTTTTTCATGAGGCCCGTAGAGATATGAGGTATATATTCCGTCTCCTTCGCGTCTGCGGCCGCTGTTTTTAGGCTCGTCCCAATAATCAAGAAAAATTTCTTTTGATTGATCGCGAAACGGATACTCTTTTCCCGCATCATTTTCACCAAAATCGTGATCATCCCATATGGCGATGACGTCACATGCATTTCGAATCGCTTTAAAATTTGGTGACTGTTTTTGATATTTAGCTGAGAGTGCCGCCATATCTCGGGTGTCACCATAAATATTGTCGCCAAGAAACATAAATAGTTCCGGCTTTCGCGCGAGGATGCTATCCCAGATAGGTTGTTCCTTATCCTGATGACAGCAGGATCCAAATACTATTCTAGATATAGGATTTTGTTGCATTATTTTTGGCATTTTGACGCTATTGGCGGCCACTCTATTAGCGGCAAGAGTCGAAAATCCAGCGAATGCAAGGCCAGTACTGAAATGAAATTCACGTCGTGTGATTTTGCTCATTTATATTGTTCCTTAATTGAAAAAGGGAAGCTTGTTTCCAAGCTTCCCTGTGGTTTAATATTTCAACATTGTAATTTTCTAGTAGTCGATCGTGATGTTCGCCATCACTTGACGACCCGTACCGATAAAGTATCCGCCAGGTGTTCCACCTCCAAGATATCTTTTGTCGGTGAGGTTGTTCACATTCAAAGATAGCTTCATATTGCTGAGACTGTTCTGCATTTCCACGTCATATCCAATCCAAAAATCGAGTATGGTTGATGAAGGAAGGCGATCCGTATTCGCAAAATCACCCCAACGCTTGCCAACGTGTTTCGCAGATAGTCCGGAAAACACACTGTCTTTTTGATAGCTTAGTGTGCCAACCATCTGAAATTCAGAGGAAAGGGCCACTTTGTTATCTTTTATAACATTGCCAATGGTTTCATTATATGTACTGTCGTTGAGGGTTAAGGATGAATAGATATTCCAGTTTTCTGTAATGTCAGCTGAAATGCTTGCTTCAATTCCTTTTGAATTGATGCCGCCAACATTTTGATAGACCGTATCAATTTGCGAGGCGTAATCAATACCCGAAATATCACCAACCGGAATGCCGACAATGCGGTTTGAAAACTTGATGTAATAGGCTGTTAAACTTGCACGGAGCCAATCATTTCGGATACGAAGGCCTACATCAAAATTGTCTGCTTTTTCACCTTCAACATCGCTTGTTTCCGCGCTGCCTTCGATGATGCCATCTTTAATGGCAGCATAGTTTTGTGAAAATCCACCGAACAGCTCAAGATCATCTGTGGCATTAAATACCGCGCCGCCAGTGAACAGCAGTTTCGAGTTTGAATCCGCTTTAGACTGACTTTCGACGCCGAAATTATCCGTTCTTGTTAGATCGACGAAAAACTTACGAATGCCACCATTTAAGGTAAGGTCGCCAATGTTGAGCGTATCTTCGGCATATAACATAAATGTGTCAGTAACAAAATTTCGATCGTATTGACGCCAATACGCCGCATCATCGAATTGATGCGAACTTCTTGGATCTATAATCCGGTGCCAATCACGGCTTTCATCACGGTCGGCACGTTCCCACCATAGGCCAGCACGAATGACGTTATTTTCGGTTATATTATATTGTGTGTCAGCCGTTAAGCCAAAACGTTCCTTGTTATAATGTGTATGACGGTAAGAGCCAGCTGGGTTTGCGCCCGCTTCGTAACATGCCGGGTTATCACCAGCGCCGCCGCCGCCATAAGGAAAGGTCAGGCGGGCACTACAACCATCAATTGGCGCGAGTGGTGTGCCGTCCGCACCTGTGAAGGAATAAGCACCGGCGAACGAACCGCCATAAATAGTGTCTGAACCCGTGTGTAAATCGCGAACACCTGATGGCAAGCCAGTTGTTCCACCGGAAACATCGACTATATATTGCGGAACCCAATCACCACGTCCTTTTTGATTATGATAGTAAGGAGTGATCTTAGCCGTCAGATTGCTGCCTTCATATTCTGCCCGTAAATACGCGAAGTAGTTTGTTCTTAATGTTGACCATGAAGGACGGTAAGCTTGGTCCACATAAGGAATGCCCGTGATCGTATCGGTCAAACGGTCCCAGTCGGGATTTTCCTTAAACTGATCGAGGCTGATTCGCTGGAAGTTATCTTCGTTTGCATCATCCCATGATACGCGTCCAGTGATGGTCCAGTCTTCCAAGTCTGATACAAATTTAGCGGCAAAATGATCCCGATCGCTGAAGCCTGCATTGCCAATCCAAGCATCATTTGATTGGCGAGAATAACTGATATATGCAGTTGTGCTGTCGGTTATCTGCCCTGTATCATAACGAAAATAATAACGCCTCGCATTATTGTCACCAATACTCAAACCGGCGCGCATGCGCTGTTCATCAAGTGGATCATTTGTCACAAAGTTGATCGTGCCGCCGAGTGCCTCGTGTGAAGCCGAAGAAATATCACTTGTTCCCTGCGATACTTCGGCGCGGGACAGGTTTTCAAAATCAATATAGCGGTTTGCTTTAGAGCCGCCGCCGTAATTGGAATTGCCGTTTGGCAGTCCGTCAATGGTCATACCAATTTGTTGTTCACTAAGACCAACATTGAAGCCACGCATACTAATGGTTGTTGACCAGTCGTCTGAACCAAATGTGCCGCCTTCACTGATGTTGACCCCGGGAAGGTTGTCAATGACAGATAGAACGCTGGCCGCTGAAGATTCCTGTTCAATCATTACATTGTCTGTTGCGTTGTTGGCATATGTTGCTGGTTTTGCAACAACGATTACAACATCCATCGGTGCGTCGTCTTCTGCTGCTACTGCTACCGCAACGGCTGCTGTAGCAGCTTCTTTTTCTTCGGTATTTTCAGCGGCAATCGCTGGTGAAACGATAAGTGCTCCAGCCAGAGCAGAGCTGCAGAACAAGCTTTTCCAAAATTCAGATTTCTGATAAATCGGCTTAGTAGGTGTAGTATCCATTTTGATTATATTCCTTAAATCATGTTTCTGTCGTTAGTTGACAATTACTCTTTTGAGTACAAGGAATATGGATATGATTTATGACAGGGCTTTTAAGAAAAAGTGATGTTTAATTGATAATTTTATTTCAGATTTCTGACTCTATTTAATTGTCATTTTGAATGTCGCTTCCAAATCACAACTTAGAATACTTCTGCCAATGGTCTAATTAGCTCAGGTTCGTTTATCCTTAATAGAGCTCTCTATACAAGTGATACGTTGGGCTTGGTATCTCGTGTAATGATGCCACCACGGTTTCCAATGTCAATTGAACCAAAACGTTGTTTAAAACAGTCTGGTAGTGGTCTGTCATCCGGCATTGATAGCCACAGTCGCAGCAGGTGGCGTCGTTTTTCCGGTTCGGGCCAATCAGTAAATCCGGTACGGTCATGAAGCTGAGAATGGTTATAGACAAATTGCAAATCACCTAGCTCCAGCTGCATGCAAATGTGAAGCTTTGGATCATTGGCGAGGCTGTCAAACAGATCAAGTGCCTCAATATGCTTGTCAGTTAAATGTAACGCACCATCAAATCTTTGGGCGCTATCGATATATTGTCTTTGGTACATACCCGTCAAATGGCCCCGATGCCAGCTAAGGACCGGTATTTCAAAGTAGGGTTTCTCTCCCGCGGGTATTTCACCACGTCGGTCCGTTGCAATCGGCTCAAATAACAGTGGCACTAGGTCGGGTCGCAGTCTGTTCATTTCATTATAAATGGTTTCGGTGCTGACCAGAAGGGACTTTCCTCCTTGCTTTGCTGTACGCAGGCAAAGCAGCGCCACTACGTCTGCGCTATCCGTATGAAAACTTTGCCGTTCGGACGTCTGGTATATGCGGGCATTTGGGTCACTAGCGTCGGCCCCGATATCACGGACATGGCCGAGAATATGCCCCATGGCGTTTTGAGATCGCGCCCTGCCCAAATGGGCGCCGAGACCACAAAAAATTGTCGCCGCTTTTTCAACAGAATATGTTTCTATTGGCAGACCACTGATCAATTCAAAACCAATTCCAGACGTTAGCTTTTTCTGCAATTCTTTTAATCTGTTTTCAAGTAGGGGTAACGGAAACGTCTCTTTGGAAATTGTTCCCAGTTCACCGGTATTTTTTAAGAACTGATCTGCTGCATATTCCAGCTGTTCAATTTCTAGGTCAGACCAGCGTGAATGCCAAAGGCCCGTGTTTTTAGCCAATTCGTTGCCAATCCAGGCCGACGGTCTGGAGATAATTGACGGTGGTAATTCGTCTGTCATTTTATCTTTCACACATTAAAAAATCCGAACTTTTAGTTCTCTCAAAAGACTCAGAACAGGCTATTTGAAATTTTGTCAAAATGGAAGCAATTAAGATTCTTCTTGAGCTTTTTGATTTCTTGATAGATGATTTGTTTTTACACAAAATGAATAGGGGAACTATCCATGTATTTTCGAACATTTGTAAGGCTATTGACGGCCTCCAGTATTTTTATCTGCCTCTGTTTTTCAGCATACGCGCAGAAACAATCGGATGCGTTTACGATTGATCATATCTTAGGTATAAAAACACCGGAATCACTTGTCATAAGTCCTGACGGCAAGTGGGTTGCTTACGTGGTGAGCCGACTCGATGAAAAAGAGGATAAAGGTTATAGCCAGATATGGATGACATCGACAGATGGCGAAGTATCGATCCCCATGACTGCATCCTATTCAAGCGCATCAAACCCCCAGTGGAATCCCGATGGAAGTACGCTCGGTTTTGTTGGTTCACGCGGCGATGAGGACGCAAAATCACAAGTTTGGCTTTTGGACCTCAGAGGCGGAGAAGCGCAGAAATATACAAACGTTGAACAGGGTGTCGATGATTTTCTCTGGTCGCCGGACGGCAGCAAAATGCTACTGACTATCACGGATGCCAAAGAAAAGGACCTTGATGAAGACGGCAACGAGCTAAAAGAAGAAAAGCCAAAGCCGTGGATCATTGACCGTCTGCAATTCAAGCAGGATTATAAAGGGTATCTTGACCGTCGCCGCTCGCATTTTTACCTTCATAATGGCGACGAGGATCTAATACAGATCACGTCTGGTGATTATGATGACAGCAGCCCGAAATGGTCACCGGATGGCTCGAAAGTCGCCTTTGTTTCCAAGCGTGAAGGACCCGATCCCGACGGTAATTCTAACAGCGACATTTGGACCGTATCCGCGGATCCTGATGCTGATGACTACCCACTTAATCAGGTGACAACCAACAAAGGCAGTGATAGCAGTCCGGTCTGGTCACCGGACGGAAAAACCATTGCTCACATTACGGTTATGGAACCAGAGAAGCTTTGGTACGCGACCAGCCATCTGGCAGTTATTGACGCATCAGGCGGCGACGCGAAACTACTTACGGAAGACTATGATCGGATGATCTCGAGCCCAACGTTTTCAAACGATGGCCGCTCAATTTATTTTAGAGCAGCGGACGGCGGTAACTCACCCCTGATGTCGGTTAATGTGCGTTCGGGCGACCTCAAGGTACATACAGAAGGCGACGTTTCTGTGCGCCAGTATGCGCTGGCGAAAAATGGCACCATAGCAACCATCCAATCAAGTCACCATTCACCGTTCGAAGTTCATGTAATGGACGGCGGGCCAAAGCGCATTACCCAGCTAAATGACGAACTATTTGATGGCGTGACTTTGGCTAAAGTTGAACGTCTGAAAGTTGCAGGTTGGAAAGGCGAGGACGTGGAAAGCTTTGTTTACTATCCTCCCAACTATGATGAAGTGAAAGCCTATCCAACGATTTTTGTGTTTCATGGCGGTCCTGTCGCTCAGCATGACACGGCATTTGATGTCTGGGGGCAACTATACGCAGCTAATGGGTATATCGCTGTGCTTCCTAATCCACATGGTTCATCCGGATACGGTAGTGATTTTACCTATACACTTAATCGCCAGTGGGGTGTTTCTGATTTCGCTGATGTTGATGCAACAGCGGATTATCTCGTTGCTGCGGGGATCAGCGACGGCGAGCAGCTTGGTGTTGGCGGCTGGTCTTACGGCGGTATTCTGACCAATTATGTCATTACCCAATCGACACGCTATAAAGGTGCGGTGTCCGGCGCCAGTGAAGTTAATCACCGTGCCAACTACGGTCATGATCATTACCAGCTGCAATGGGAAACGGAATTTGGCTTGCCGTGGGAGAATATAGACGCATGGGAATCCATCAGTCCATTTAACAATGTTGGCAAAATAACAACACCGACATTGGTTATGGGCGGTCACGAAGATTGGAATGTTCCGATCCTGAATTCAGAGCAGCTTTATCAGGCTCTAAAACGCATCGGTATTGACACACAGCTGGTGGTGTATCCCGAAGAGCATCACGGCATTCGGCGTCCAAGCTTTCAGCGGGACCGCTACGAACGCTTTATCGCTTGGTTTGACAAATATGTGAAGGCCAATTAGTTAAAGCGCTGCAAGTTTGCCCGTCACTTGTTTAAAGTGATCAATATCGCTTTGGTTATTAAATAGTGAGGCACCAACACGGATTTTGGTGCCTCCATGTTTGTAGGTCGCTTTAATATTTTCGCTGTCAAACAGTGCTTTTACGGTCGCTGGATCCTTACCATGAAAGAAAGTGACGATGGCTGATCGGTTGCCTCTGGGTGTATCGGTTCTTAAGCCGTTTTCAACAATCGCCTCCCGCATTTGTGCTGCGAGTGGCACGGTGTGTTTTTCGATATTTCCCACACCAACACTGGCGATATAATCAAGGGCCGTACCAACCACGGTGATTGCGCCGAAGGCGGGGGTTGCATAACCATATTTTGCCGCGTCCGGATAGCTATCAAAGTCAGTCATGATTTCAGTGTTGGTGACAGATAACATACCGCGCCGGTCTGCCGGGATGATATCCTGAAGTTCGTCTCTAATATAAAAGAAGGCGGCCCCATAACTGCCCAAAAGCCATTTGTAGGTGCCGCAGCCAAAGAAATCGATGCCTGTTTCCTTGACATCCAGCTCAAGCATGCCAACACCCTGAATAGCATCTACATAAAGATACGCGTCGTGACTGTGAGCAAGGTCAGAAAGTGATTTCAAATCATGCTGAAAGCCATTTTCGTGGGATACCCATGAGACGGAGACAATGCGGGTTTTATCATCGACCAGCTTTTCAAACTCAGAATAATTGCTTGCGCCGCTTTCATCACGCTTGACGATTCGTACTTCAACGCCTTTGGTTTTGGCAAAATGATCATAAAGCACGAACGACGCCACATATTGAAGATCGTCGGTAACAATATTATCACCTTCCTTAAGATCAAGGGCGTTGGCAACAATATTCTCGGCGTCAGATGTTGCGTGGATCAGACCAATCTCGCTCGTCTTTGCTCCAACCATATTAGCAAACTTTGCCCGTACCGCACGTCCTTCACCGATCCACGGTCCGATGCCGTCTGCGGGATTGCCGCGGTCAAGGTAAAACTGTACGCCCGCATCCACCACCTGCTGTGGGGCTACCGAATGATAGGCAGTATTGAGGAAGTTTGTGGTTTCAAGCAGGGGAAAATCACCGCGTATACCGAGCGGGTCATCACCACTGCTTTGTGCTTTTGCGCTCGTCGCGTAAGGGGCGGCGACCATCGCCGCAGAGGTGAGGTTTACAAATGTTCTGCGGGTAATCTTCATTTCACTTATCCTCTACTTATCCTCAAGATCTTCCGCGGTAAACCTTGATGCGGGATCAATGATGAAATTACCACGGTTCGGCATTTTTATATCTGCCAGCGATTTCGCATCTAAAGTCAGGTTCGGATCGTCGATGACGCCAGTCTCGTTGAGAAGAAAGGCGACAAGGCCGTAACTTTCGTCGTTGCTAAGGCTGCCAGGATCCGTAAGTGGCATAGCGCGGCGAATAAAATCAAACAGTGATGAGGCGTAGGGAAGCTTTTCGATATCGCGGCGGCCTTCATGCATGGACCGCGCCCCCATTTCTGGAACACCTTCAAGGTTTTCACCGTGACAAAGTGCGCATTGCAATTCGAATATATCCCGACCCAAAGCAACGTTGCCACTTCCGGCGGGAAGTCCTTTACCGTCCGTATGGATATCACTGTCATAGCGGGCGATCTCCGCTTCGTCGACGCTGCGTCCAAAGCCGAATTTTTCCTGTGCACTGGCATAGAGGGCACTAAAACTCAAGCTGGCGGCAACTGCTGTGAATGTGATGATTTTTTTTGTGTTATGAGCGAACATTTGTGATCTCCCCGTCCTGTGCGATATGCCAGTTTTGAATAGCGTTATTGTGCATCATGCCAATTGGCCCTTGAAGTTTGTACATTTCGGCGTATGTGGGCTGCGTATAGCCGGTATCATCGGTGGATCGGGACATAATTGTGGTTTCCCGCCCGTCCCATGTCCACGGCATCCGAAAACGAGTATGACATTTCGGTAGTACTGGGGCTTCCAAGTTGGCATCGCTCCAAGTGTTTCCGTTATCGGTTGAGATTTCAACTTTAGTAATAGTGCCGGCACCACTCCAGGCGAGGCCGCTAATTTCATAAAAACCGGGTCCGTTCAGCTTCATTCCTGCGGACGGTGACGTGATCACCGAACGCCCTTCCATATAGAAGGAGAAAGCACGGATTTTATCATCTGGTCTTGGGTCCGCATATTCCGTTACTTCATGATGTGTCCACCATGGTTTATCACTGACCTCAAGCCGGTGTAGCCATTTGACGTTCATGTTGCCTTCAAATCCAGGTACCAGAAGCCGAAGCGGGAAGCCTTGCTCTGGTCTTAAAAATTCACCATTTTGTGCATAGGCAAGAATTGCATCGTCCATTGCTTTCCACATTGGGATGCTGCGTGTCATGCGGGCACCATCATCACCTTCCGCGAGGATCCATTTGGCGTCACCACGTATGCCAAGTTCATTGAGTATGACCCTAAGCGGAACACCTGTCCACTGTGAGCAGCTGGTGAGGCCATGTGTTTGCTGCACGGTTTTCCCGCGCGGTGACATCCATTCACCCATGCCGTTTCCTGCACATTCAAGGAAATGAAAATGACTCTCGGCCGGGAAACGCATCAGGTCTTCCATGGTGAAGACTTTCGCATCACCGACAAGTCCGTGAACGAGTAGCTTATGTTCGCTGGGATCAATATCCGGAACACCGCTATGGTGAACTTCGAAATGAAGTCCGGATGGTGTCACCATGCCCTGCATATTTTGCAGTGGTGTCAGTGATCCGCCAACAAGGCCCGTTCCCCTATTTCCCTTGAGGCGGGCATCTTTTGCATATTCAGAACGTTCGCCGTAATATCCCATTTCCATAATGGTTCTGCCGGGTCCCCGACTGGGCTCCAATGTGGTTTCCTGAGCAAGCGAGGTGCTTGAAAGCAGCGCCGCACTTGTTGCCATACCAGCCTTCACAAAATGACGTCTGGTCGGTTTTAATTCCGATGTGTTTTTCATTGAACTCCCTATATTCTTTGTGAATTTTTATAAAATTAGCCTACATTTTCATTTATTCATTGGCAAGGTTATACATGGTGTATGTTGGACACTAATCCATCAGGATCAACCCGCCAGCTTTGAATGGCGTTGTTGTGCATCATACCGATCTTGCTTTTTTCAACGTAAAGCTGCTCATAATCCGGCTGTACATATCCGGTATCATCGGTCGTTCGGCTTTGCAGTATTGCCTCGCGGCCATTCCAGTTCCACGGCAGTCGAAAGCGGGTATGGGCCTTATCAAATATTGGCTTTTGCAGGTGCGCGTCTTGCCAGCTGCTACCACCATCTGTCGATACCTCCACCTTTACCACTTTTCCTTTTCCGCTCCAGGCAAGCCCAGTAATTTCATAAAAACCGGGACCGTTCAGGCGCATGGTCGAAGACGGTGAGGTGATGACTGACTTGGCATCCATATAAAACGAGAACACGACTTTTTTACCTTCTGGGCGCGGATCAGAGTAACGGGCCACTTCCTGATGGGTCCACCACGGTTTATCACTAAATTCCAGACGGTGCAGCCATTTGACGTTCATATTGCC
The DNA here is from genome assembly GCA_963976585.1 of uncultured Kordiimonadaceae bacterium. Lineage (GTDB taxonomy): Bacteria > Pseudomonadota > Alphaproteobacteria > Sphingomonadales > Emcibacteraceae > Pseudemcibacter. The sequence continues at coordinate 2,874 of CAXBLS010000020.1, read as the reverse complement.
TTCAAAGCCGGGCACCAGTAGCCGAAGCGGGAAGCCTTGCTCGGGGCGTAGAAATTCACCGTTCTGCGCATAAACCAGCAGGGAATCCTCCATCACTTTCCACATAGGGATGCTGCGACCCATACGGCTACTGTCGTCGCCTTCCGCAAGCATCCATTTGGCGTCGGTGCGAACACCGACTTCGTTTAAGACCATTTTAAGGGGAACGCCCGTCCATTCAGAGCAGCTGGTCAGGCCGTGGGATTGCTGGACGGTGGTCGTGCTTGCACTAGGAGAGGTCCATTCCTGTTCGCCGTTTCCGGAACATTCAAGAAAATGTATGCGGCTCACGGACGGGAAGCGCATGATATCTTCCATAGTAAACATTTTTGCGTCATCCACCATGCCGTGGATCAGTAACTTATGTTCGTGGGGTGGGATATCGGGTACGCCACCATGATGAACTTCAAAGTGAAGACCAGATGGAGTGATGATGCCATGGCTTTCTGCGAGTGGTGTCCGCGCGCCGCCGTGAAGGCCATTAGCGCTGCTTATCAATCGCGCGCCTGCGGCAAACTCGGATGGTTGCCCGTATTCTCCAGCTTCAAAAATCGTGCGTCCTGTGTCCCTTGCAGGCATCAAAACCGTTTCCTGAGCGCTGGCAGTACCAGTCAATGCCGCTGCGCCCGTGGCTAGGCTTGCTTGTAGGAAGCGTCTTCTGCTTGTGTGATTACCCTGTGTCATTGATACCTCTGCTTTGATTGAGAAGTTTGTCAGATAAGCTTAGTCCGATAGTGTCATTTTTGCAAGGGAGTGAAATTTTTGACCCTGGCAATAAAAAACCCTGCCGGATTGCTCAGGCAGGGTTTTTAAAAATGTTATTTTATATAATCTAGTTTCTGTTGCCCATGAAGCGAAGCAGGAACAGGAACATATTGATGAAATCAAGATAGAGGCTGAGTGCGCCCATAATCGCTTTTTTGGATGCCATTTCGTTGCCATCACTTTCAAGATACATCAGTTTAATTCGTTGAGTGTCATAGGCGGTGAGGCCAGCAAAGATCAGAACGCCAAGGACCGAGATGATAAATTCCATGCCACTTGATTGTAGGAACATATTGACGATCGATGCGATGATGATGCCAAACAGTCCCATGATCAGAAACGACCCCATTCCAGTGAGGTTTTTCTTGGTCGTGTAGCCATATAGGCTAAGGGAGCCAAACGCAGCGGCGGTGACAAAGAATGTTTTTGCGACACTTGTGCCCGTATACATCAGCAATATGTTGGAAAGCGACAGCCCCATAACAACGGCGAAAGCCCAGAACACCATTTGCAGTGTCGAGGATTTCATCTTGTTGATGCCAAAATTAATCACTAGCACAAAGGCAAGTGGTGAAAACATAACGATATAGCCAAGCATAGTTGGCGCTAACATATTGCCCTGTTGGGTATAGAGCATCGACAGCATTGCTGGCGTATTGGCAGTAACATAAGCTGCAAGGCCGGTTAGGGCCAGTGCTGATGCCATGTAGTTATAGACGGTCAGCATATAGGCGCGCAGGCCCTCATCAATCTCGGCGGCGCTCTTTGACGGCGCGGACGAATAATAAGTGTTGCGATCAACCATTAATTAAGTTCCTTTCAATTGGTACATACCTGAATTTATTATTGTATCATATATTGGCACGATGGATCAATATTTCAAGTATATTAGAGATTATGTTCTCTTCTTATGAATTTTAAGAAGCCCTCGGAGGCGCGGTCGATAAATTCGTAGGACTTGTCAAAATCCTCAATATCGCCGTAATACGGGTCCGGAACCTCGGTAATTCCTGGGCTGTTATCGGAAAAAGACATGAATAAATGCAATTTATGTTGATGATCCGGAGGACAATTTCTTTTCATCATTGCCAGATTGTCACTATCCATAGCCAGCAGGTAATCAAAATCGGCAAAATCCTGCAAACTAAGCTTGCGCGCCTTAAGATTTCCAATGTCGACACCATATTTAAGGGCTGTTAGCTGGGCGCGCTTGTCGGGTGGTGCCGCCATATGAAATCCTGCGGTCCCGGCACTGTCGACAAACATGTTTTTTGTAAAGCCGTCCTCAATCCCGAGCTTATTTGCCTGGTGTCTAAACACACCTTCGGCAGTCGGAGAGCGGCATATGTTGCCCAGACATACGAAAAGAATTTTAACCATATACTAATTTTCCGTCATACTTTAATTCCAATGGGGTATTTAATGTAATTTTCACTCGTGACGCAATAGAAATTTCTAAATTTGTTAAACTTCTCTGGTTTTTTTTCTGTTGATTCTGGCCTCTCGGTAAGCGATGAACAAGGTAGACGCGCAAATGATCGCGCCGCCAGTTATGGTCCAGGCATCAGGCACTTCAGAAAAAATGAAAAACCCGGCGACGGCGGCAAAAATGAGCCTGAAATATTCAAATGGCGTTACCAGTGTAACATCAGCATTTTTGTAAGCGCTGATCATGGAATACTGGGCGCAGAATGTGGTTAGTCCGAGACCCGCAATCAGGATCATCTGATCAAATGTTGGTGTGGTCCAATAATAAGATGCGGGAAGGGCGCAGATGAGTACGGTTGCGACATTGGCATAAAGGACCATCGTTGTCGGGTTGTGATTTTTGCTAAGAATTTTTGAAAATATAGCCAGCACTGCCATACCAAGTGCCGCGGCGAGTACGGCAAGGTGCGCCCACTGTAGACTGCTACCCGTTTCATTATCCCATGGGTGGAGTATGATCATGATGCCGATAAATCCCAAAATGGTGGCCGTGGTGCGAAAAATACGAATGCGTTCACCAAGAAATATGGCGGCAAGAATGATCAGAAATAACGGCTTGGAAAAGAGTAGTGATGTCACTTC